>NZ_JBHSOU010000061.1:8881-59631 GCF_042656385.1 Pseudomonas sp. GCM10022186 | reverse complement strand
TCGATCAGCTTCAGGCCGGCACCTTTGGGATGGCGGTCGACGCCTTCGATGAACTCGAAGTCGATGTCGTAGATCGACGAGCCTTCGCCGAAGCGGTCGATCAGGTACAGCGGGGCGCCGCCAATGCCCTTGATCGCCGGCAGGCGCAGTTCCATCGGGCCGGTGGGGATGTCGATGGGCTGGGCGCCCAGTTCCAGGGCACGGGCGTAGGCCTGGTGGGCGTTCTTCACACGGAAGGCCATGCCGCAGACGGACGGGCCGTGTTCGGCGGCGAAATAGGCGGCCTGGCTCTTGGGCTCGTTGTTGAGGATCAGGTTGATCTCGCCCTGACGATACAGGTGCACGTCCTTGGAGCGGTGGGTGGCCACCTTGGTGAAGCCCATCATCGCGAAGATGGGTTCCAGGGTGTTCGGGGTGGGGGAGGCGAACTCGATGAATTCGAAGCCGCACAGGCCCATGGGGTTTTCGAAGATGTCAGCCATTTTTTTGCACCTCAAGCATGTATTGGAAGTATGGGTTCAATGCGAGGTGGCAGCTGGAGGCGCGCAGGAAATGCCGCGTACGCTGCGGGCGAGGTAGTCGCCTATGGTGACTTTGAATCCGAGGCTTTTCATGGGCGTGGCCTCAGGCCGGTCTGTCGGCTTGCTGGTCGGGGTGCGCCTGGACGAAGGCCGGATGCGCAAGTGCGAGGCGTTCGACCCGGGCGATCTTCGGATAGTGTGACAGGTCCAGATCGAAGCGTCGGGCGGCATAGACCTGCGGTAGCAGGTAGACGTCGGCCAGGCCCGGTTCGCCGAAGCAGAAGCCTTCATCACCTATCAAGGCTTCGACCGCATCGAAGCCTTCCGCGATCCAGTGGCGGCTCCAGCCCATCACCTCGGATTCCTCCACCTGCAGGCCGCGCAGGCGGTTGAGCACCGCGACGTTGTGCAGCGGATGGATATCGCAGCCGATGATCGCCGCTACCGCACGTTGGCGGGCGCGCGCTTCCAGGCCTTGTGGGAGCAGGGCCGGCTGGGGAAAGCGTTCTTCGAGGTATTCGATGATGGCGGGAGACTGGATCAGCACCTGGCCTTCGTCGGTACGCAGGCTGGGCACGCGACCCTGGGGATTGAGCGCCTTGTACTCGGGCTTGTGCTGCTGGCCGCCGTCCTGGATCAGGTTCACCGGGATATGCCGGGCTTCCAGTCCCTTCAGTGCCAGGGCGATGCGCACCCGGTAGGAGGAGGTGGAGCGGTAATAGGTGTAGAGATCCATTGCACTCACTTGGCTGCAGGCGGTCCGGGAGAATCCGGAAGCCGGCATTGTTATTTTCGTAATCAATTTACACTTTGCGTAATTTGGAGGCTTGGGGCGGGGCTGTCAAGCGGCGAGCGAGGGGCGGGGCGGAGCTGCTGGGGGCTTGCAGGGGGAACCTGTGGGGGCGAATTCATTCGCTAAGGGCCGCGCAGCGGCCCCATGGAAGCATCGCAGGGCAGACCTGCGGTCTGCTTAGCGAATGAATTCGCCCCCACACAGTAAAAGCAGAAGCGGCCCGGCATTACGCGGGGCCGGGGCCATCACTGATGTTGCTTGGCGTCCTCGACACCCGCGGTGTTGTTCAGCAGGCTGCCGGTGGCGGTCTGCAGGAAGGCTTCCAGGTATTTCTGCAGGCGTGGGTCGCTGTCGCCGGGGATGCGCTCTACCTTGGCATCGGCGCCCAGCTGGTACTGGTACAGGCGCGCCGGGAAGTCCTTGGGCTGGACCAGGATGCGGTCGCTGCTGACGATGGCCACGGTCTGGTCGCTGCCGGACGGCTTGATCACGCCGATGCCCGGGTCGCCCTCGGGCAGGTTGAGCAGGTCGCGGCCCCAGCACTGGTGGCGAACCTCGCCGCCGAGGCGGCCCATGATGGTGGGCACCACGTCTATCTGGGTACCGACGTTCTGGTTGAGGGTGCCGAACTTTTCCTGCACGCCGGGACCGACCAGCAGCAGCGGCACGTTGAAGCGGAACAGGTCCATCTCGGTGAGCTGCTTGTCGCTGCCGAAGCCATGGTCGCCCACGACCACGAACAGGGTGTCCTTGAAGTAGGGTTCCTTGCGCGCCTTCTCGAAGAACTGGCCGAGGGCCCAGTCGGCGTAGCGCATGGCGGTCAGGTGCTCGTCGAGGCCGCCATGGCCGGTGACCTTCTCCACCGGCAACTGCGCCGGCAGGGCATAGGGGGTGTGGTTGGAGAGGGTCTGCAGCAGGGCATAGAAGGGCTTGTCGGTGGGCATCTTCGCCAGCTCGGCGGCGCCGCGGTCGAACATGTCCTGGTCGGACACGCCCCAGGTCTTGTCCATGAACACCGGATTGACGAAGTCCTCGCGGCCGATGAAGCGGGTCATGCCCTGGTTGCTGAAGAAACCGGACTGGTTATCCCACTGGAAGTTGCCGTTGTAGACGTAGAGGTCGTTGTAGCCACGGGCGCTGAGCAGCTGCGGCAGGCCGGAGAACTTGTGCGCGCCCTCGGGGGTGCGCATCAGGTATTCGAAGCTCGGCAGGTTGGGGAAGCAGGCCATGGTGGCGAACATCCCCTGGTGGGTGTGGGTGCCGTTGGAGAAGAAGCGGTCGAACAGCAGTCCTTCCTTGGCCAACTGGTCGAAGTAGGGGGTGATGCCGTCCTGATTGCCCATGGCGCCGACGTAGCGGCCGGCGAAGCTTTCCATGAGGATCACCACCACATTGCGGATCGGCAGGGTGCCTGCGGCCGGCGGCGTGAAGTCGCGGCGAATCGCGGCCTTGTCGGCGTCCACCAGCTTGTCGTTCGGCGTCAGCAGCATCTGGCGCACGCTGGCCAGGGCTTCATCCTCGGGCAGGGTGGCCTTCCAGGCATGGTCGCGGTGGGAAGAGAAGCTGTTCTTGGCGGCGTCCACCAGGGTCAGGGTGCCGTTCAGGCCCAACTGGTTGGCGAACATGGAGTCGGTGGTGAAGGCATCGCCCCAGCGCAGCGGTGGCCCCTGGCGCAGGTGGCCGCGAGCGGCGGCCACGGCCACCACCAGACAGATCATGAAGATCGCCAGGCGACTGAACCAGGGCGCATGGCGGCGGGTGGCGGGCTGGAGGGCGGCATTCGCGCGCGGGCGGCTCGCCAGGTCCAGGCCGCGGAACATCAGGTAGAGCAGCGAGGTGGCCAGGGCCCAGGCGATCAGGTAGCGGCCCACCGGGAAGCCGTTCCAGATCATGCTGGCGACCGTGCCCAGGTCTTCCTGCAGGTACTGGAACACCAGGCTGTTCAGGCGCTGGTGGAATTCGCGGTAGAAGTCCAGCTCGCTGATGCCGAGGAACAGGGTCAGGCTGGCGAAGGCGGTCAGCCACAGCCGGTGCAGGCCGCGGGCGGCCATGGCGCGAACGCTGAGCAGGGACAGCAGCAAGGGGATGCAGGCGAACACCACCACCCGCAGGTCGAAGCGCAGGCCGTTGTAGAAGGCTTCGGCGAAGACCGAGGCCGGGCTGTCGCCAATCTGGTCGCTGTTGTACGCCAGCAGCGCGACCCGCAACAGGCTGTACATCACCAGCAGCGCACAGGCGCTGAAGAGGGTGAAGGCCAGGTGGCTCTTGACGGTGGGGCTGTTCAGGCTGAACGAAGCCTGCCGGGTGGTTACGGGTTCCTGTGCGGTCATGCGATCAAGCATCCATAGATCTACTCAAGACGGGGCGGCGCCTCTGGGAGAAGGCCGGGGGCAAGTAGACCACCTGATGGCACATTGGTTCCAGATGGGCCCGCCGAAGCCGACGGACTTTGCCAGAGAAAGTGTGAAGAAAACGTCGAACGGGGGAGGGGGGCGACGCCAAGGTGTGTCGGACTGTTTCGATGCTGCGGGGGCGATTGGGAGGGATACTGTGTATCCCCTGTAGGAGCGAGCTCTGCTCGCGAAGTGCTCCAGTTCGCGAGCAGGGCTCGCTCCTACGAGGTTCTCCCAGGCGTCAACCCAGGCCGAGCGCCTTGGCTACGCCAGCCCCGTAGGCCGGGTCTGCCTTGGTGCAGTTGGCGACATGCCGCTGCTTCACTTCCAGCGGCGCGTCGCCCATGGCGCGGGCCGTGTTGTCGAACAGCAGTTGCTGCTGCGCGGGCGTCATCAGGCGGAACAGTTTGCCGGGCTGTTCATAGTGGTCGTCATCCACCCGGTGGTCCCAGTAGGCGGCATCACCCTCCAGCGGCAGCGGCGGTTCGGCCAGTTCCTGGCTGTCCTCCCAGATGCCCTGGCTGTTGGGGTAGTGGGCGATGGTGGAACCGGCGTTGCCGTCGGTGCGCATCGCGCCGTCGCGGTGGTAGCTGTGGTAGGGGCAGCGCGGGGCATTCACCGGGATCAGGTTGAAGTTCACCCCCAGGCGGTAGCGCTGGGCATCGCCGTAGGAGAACAGCCGCGCCTGGAGCATCTTGTCCGGCGAGAAACCGATGCCGGGCACCACGTTGGCCGGCGAGAAGGCCGATTGCTCCACTTCGGCGAAGTGGTTGTCCGGGTTCTTGTTCAGCTCCATCACGCCCACCTCGATCAGCGGGTAGTCGGCATGGGGCCAGACCTTGGTCAGGTCGAAGGGGTTGTGCGGGTGCTTGCGCGCCTGCTCCTCGGTCATCACCTGGATGGACAGGGTCCAGCGCGGGAAGTCGCCCTTCTCGATGCTCTCGTACAGATCGCGCAGGTGGCTTTCGCGGTCCGCGCCGATCACCTGGGCAGCCTCGCTGTCGCTGAGGTTCTCGATGCCCTGCTGGCAACGGAAGTGGAACTTGACCCAGACCCGCTCGTTCTTCGCGTTGAGCATGCTGAAAGTGTGGCTGCCGAAGCCGTGCATGTGCCGGTAGGTCTTCGGGATGCCGCGGTCGCTCATGACGATGGTGATCTGGTGCAGGGCTTCCGGCAGCAGGGTCCAGAAGTCCCAGTTGTTCGTGGCGCTGCGCAGGCCGGTGCGTGGGTCGCGCTTGACCGCGTGGTTGAGGTCGGGGAAGCGCAGCGGGTCGCGGAAGAAGAACACCGGGGTGTTGTTGCCGACGATGTCCCAGTTGCCTTCGTCGGTGTAGAACTTCACCGCGAAGCCACGGATGTCGCGCTCGGCATCCGCGGCGCCGCGTTCGCCGGCGACGGTGGAGAAGCGCAGGAAGAGCGGGGTCTGCTTGCCCACCTTGGAGAAGATGCTGGCACGGGTATAGCGGGTGATGTCATGGGTGACGGTGAAGGTGCCGTAGGCAGCGGCGCCCTTGGCGTGCATGCGGCGTTCGGGGATCACTTCGCGGTCGAAGTGGGCGAGCTTCTCGATCAGCCAGATGTCCTGCAGGAGGGCCGGGCCACGGGGGCCGGCGGTCTGGATATTGAGGTTGTTCACCACCGGGGCGCCGGTGGCGTTGGTCAATTTCTTTTCGGTCATCACGGACCTCTCCTTGGGGCTTTCACGGGGCCTGGCGGCGACTTCGGCAAGCTTGGCCGGGGTGCTGCGCCAGCGTCCGGATCAGCTTAGTCAAGACCACCCACGTGACAGTACCGGCCGTCGTCGCTCTGCATGTAGGAAAGCGACTACAAGCTCAGTGGGCGATATCCAGACCCGCCAGTTTCTCCGGATTGCGCAGGATGTAGATGTTGCTGACCCGCCCCTCGCCGTCGTAGGCGAAGGTGACAGTGGCCGCCACATCTTCGCCACTGGCCAGGATCACCCCGCGTCCGCCGTTGAGGTCGGCGGGCAGCCAGCGGTAATCCGCCCAGTAGCCGCGAAGGGCGCCGAGGACGAACTCCAGCACTTCGGCCTTGCCATGCAGCACATGGCCGAGGGTCGGCACCTTGCCGCCGCCGTCGGCGCAGAGCTCCACCTCGTCCGCCAGCAGGGCGGTCAGCCCCGTGGTGGCGCCGCTGGCGATGGCGCTGTGGAAGGCCTCCAGCAACTGCTCCTGGCGCTCCCGTGGCGGCTGGTGGCGCGCCTTGCCGTCGACCAGCGCCAGGCGTGCGCGGGAGACCAGCTTGCGGCAGGCGGCTTCCTGCACGCCTAGGGCCCCGGCCACGTCCGGGTAGTCCAGGTCGAAGATGTCATGGAGCAGGTAGGCGGCGCGTTCCCGGGGCGTGAGACGCTCCAGCAGCAGGAGGAAGGCGGTGGACAGCGAGGAGGAGAGTTCCAGCATCTGTTCCGGCGACTCGGTGATTTCGCTGTGGATGGGCTCCGGCAGCCAGGTGCCCACGTACTCGACCCGCGCCCGGTGCGCCAGGCGCAGTTGGTCGATGCAATGGCGGGTGCAGAGGGTGGTCAGCCAGGCGCGGGGGTTGTCCAGGGCGGCGGGATCGCTCTCGCGCCATTTGAGGAAGGTTTCCTGCACCGCATCCTCGGCATCGCTGCGCGAGCCGAGAATGCGGTAGGCCAGGTTCAGCAGGAAGCGGCGGCTGTCCTGGAAGACAGCCGTGGCATCGGTTGCTCTCACGTCAGTGCCTCGATATCTGGATGCGGTTCCAGAGGTTGATCATCGCCACGGTGGCGGTCAGCGCACCTATCTCCACCTCGGTGAAATGCTCGCGCAGGGCGGTGCGCAGGGCAGCATAGTCGGTCCGGCGGTCGAGCTGGGTAAGGGCTTCGGTCCAGGCCAGGGCCGCCTTCTCCTTCGGGGTGAAGTCGCTGCAATGGTCCCAGACCACCAGGCGGTCCAGGCGTTCGTCGGTTTCGCCATCGTCCCGCGCCTCGCGGGTGTGCATCTTCACGCAGAAGGCGCACTGGTTGAGCTGCGAGGCCCGCAGTTGCACCAGGTGGTGCAGGCTGCGTTCCAGGCCGAGGGCGTCCAGGGGCGTGTGCACTTCGCCCATGGCATCGATCACTTCGGGGATGACCTGCTGGTAGTTGAGGGGGCTTGCGGGCGTCATGCTGGATTCCTCATTCGGGGTTGGAAGGGGTTACACCTTCACGACGAACCAGGGTTTCCGTTTGTGACGCGGCCTCGAAAATCTTTCGCCATGGGGGAGGTGGAGCTGCGCTTGAAGGAGTTTCCATGTCAATCGGCAAGGGTGGAAATTCCTTTGGGGATCCCACCATCGGTGTCTTGCACGGCCTCGCTGGTGGATAGAAAAGCGCTATCCCCCTACAGGGCTGATCTGGTAGGGTGCGCCGCGCGCACCAAGGGTTGAGCGAGGCGCAGGGGCCGATCCCGCAATCGGTGCGCATGGCGCACCCTGCGGTGGCGCAAGTGCTCGCGATGGGTATCGCTTCGCTCAGCGGAACGCCGCCCGACCCATCCTGCTGTCGCGGAGGGCGGCGGCCTCGCGGGTCACCAGTTCGACGAAAGCCAGGGCCAGGGGCGAGCGCTCGCCGCGCTTGCGCACCAGCCAGACGGCGGTGGTGGCGCCCGGGTCCAGCAGGGTGCGGTAGACCACGCCGTCCACCCGCGTGCGGCGGAACGAGGCCGGCAGCACGGATACTCCCAGCCCTGCCGATACCAGGCCGATGATGGTCATGGCCTCGCTGGCCTCCTGGGCGATGCGCGGCGAGAAACCGGCCTCGCGGGCGAGCGCGAGCAGCTGGTCGTAGAGGCCGGTGCCGAAGGTGCGGGGGAAGAACACGAAGGGTTCCCCGGCCAGGGTGGCGATGGCGATGCCCTCTTCGCTGCCCTGGGCCAGGGGGTGGTCGGCCCGCAGCACCGCCACCAGGGGCTCGTTGAACAGTTCTACCGCCAGCAGGTTGTCCGGCAGGGCGAGGGGGCGGATCACCCCGACCTGCAGGCTGTCCGCCAGCAGCGCCTTGACCGTTTCGGCGCTGCTGCTCTCGGTGAGCTCCAGGTGCACGTCGGGGTAGGCCTGGCGGAAGGCGTGGATGCTGCGGGGAATGGTGGAGGTGAAGGGCGCCGAGGAGGTGAAGCCTACCTTCAGTTCCCCCAGTTCGCCGCGGTGGGCGCGGCGCGCCACCTGGACCGCCTTGTCCGCCTGCACCAGCACCTGGCGGGCTTCGTCAAGGAAGCGGCGGCCGGCTTCGGTCAGCTCCACGCGGCGGTTGGTGCGTTCCAGCAGGCGGGCGCCGATCTCCTCCTCCAGTGCCTGGATCTGTTGGCTCAGGGGCGGCTGGGAGATGCCCAGCTGTTCGGCGGCCCGGCCGAAGTGCAGTTCTTCGGCGACGGCAATGAAGTAGCGCAGGTGTCTCAATTCCATAGGGGCGGCCTATCGATATGTTTTGAGTATCAAATATGTCGAACAATATATTGGAGATAATATAAACCGCTCGATATCCTTTGCCCCATAACCCCAACAACGAATTCCCCAGCCCCTGATCCAGGCGGCACGGCCTCGTTGTGCCTGCTCGCCGCAAACTCCCGAAGGTGCCCCGTGAGCAAATCCCAGGCAGTACTCAAGACCGAAGACGAACCCGCGTTTAGCGAGGCGGCCCGTGATGCAGCCGCCGAGCTGCCCGGCGCCGCCGCCAACGATCCCGAACTTCCCACCTACATCCGCAAGGGCACGCCCCAGTTCCGCCGCACCTCGCTGGCGCTGTTCTCCGGCGGTTTCGCCACCTTCGCCCTGCTGTACTGCATCCAGCCGATGATGCCGGTGCTGTCCAAGGCCTTCGCCATCAGCGCCGCCCAGAGCAGCCTCGCGCTCTCGGTGTCCACCGCCATGCTCGCCCTCGGCCTGCTGGTGACCGGCCCGTTGTCCGACGCCATCGGCCGCAAGCCGATGATGGTGATTTCCCTGATCGCCGCCGCCCTGCTGACCCTGGCCAGCGCGGCCATGCCGACCTGGGAAGGCGTGCTGGTGATGCGGGCCCTGGTGGGCCTGTCCCTGAGTGGTCTGGCCGCTGTGGCCATGACCTACCTGAGCGAGGAAATCCATCCGCAGCACCTGGGTCTGTCCATGGGGCTCTACATCAGCGGCAACGCTATCGGTGGCATGAGCGGGCGCCTGCTCAGCGGCGTGCTGGTCGACTTCGTCTCCTGGCACGTGGTCCTGGCTGTGCTGGGCGGCATGGGCCTGGTGGCCGGCCTGGTATTCTGGCGGGCATTGCCGGAGTCGAAGCATTTCCGCCCGACGCCGCTCAAGCCGTCCACCCTGATCGAGGGCTATCGCCTGCACTTCCGGGATGCCGGCCTGCCCTGGCTGTTCCTCATCGGCTTCCTGCTGATGGGCGCTTTCGTCACCCTGTTCAACTACATCGGCTACCGCCTGCTGGCCGCGCCCTTCCAGATGAGCCAGGCGCTGGTGGGCGTGCTCTCGGTGGTCTACCTGTCGGGCATCTACAGTTCGGCCTGGGTCGGCTCCCTGGCCGACAAGCTGGGTCGGCGCAAGGTGCTCTGGGCGACCATCCTGCTGACGCTGGGCGGCCTGGTGCTGACCCTGTTCAGCCAACTGGGGGTGATCCTGGCCGGCATGGCGATCTTCACCTTCGGCTTCTTCGGCGCCCACTCGGTGGCCAGCAGCTGGATCGGCCGCCGCGCCCAGCGCGCCAAGGGCCAGGCCACGTCGCTGTACGTGTTCAGCTACTACGTCGGCTCCAGCCTGGCCGGTACCCTGGGCGGCCTGTTCTGGCACCACTACGGCTGGGAAGGCATCGGCCTGTTCGTCGGCACCCTGCTGGCGGTGGCGGTGGCCGTGGCCCTGCACCTGGCGCGGTTGCCGGCGCTGCCCGGCAACGCCATCGTCCAGCCGGCGCACTGAGTGCGGAGGCGCACCTCCGGCCCGCTTGCCGGAGGTGCGACAACCTGTCCCCCGCCGCGCTATCCCGGACAAGCGGCGGGGCTGGCAGAATGGCTCGCCTACCCACCGGCCAGAGTGGGGGATTCCTGCCTTACATGCGTGCGCAACCCTCTCCATCCAGACCGGGAAGTACAGCATGAGCATCACCTCCGCCGATATCTGCAACGCCGCCGACGCCCTCGAGGGGTTCGTCGGATTCAACCGCAAGCTGGGCAAGTACATCGTGCGCTTCAGCGAGGACTCGTTCGGCATGGACGTGCCTGACGACAGCATCATCCCGGCCTGCGAGTTTGTCTGGGCGGCGAAAGCCGGCCAGGTGATGACCTTGAGCCGCGAATGCCTGCAGATCCTGCTGGACCAGAACATCAACGACCGCCTCAACTTTTCCGACGCACTGCTGGTCTACCTGCGTCGCACCGACCTGCCGGAGATCAGCGCCGAGCGCCGCCGCCTCTGAAAGGGGCGCCGGCATGAGCGAGCGCAACTTCGCGCGGGTGTTCAAGCAGGAAGCCAGCTCCACGCCGGCCGAGTTCGTCGAGCTGGCGCGTATCGACGCCGCCCCTCGTCTGGCCGAGGAGTCGGACATCCCCTTGAAGCGCCTGGCCGACGAGGTGGGCTACGCCAATATCGACGGCTTCCGCCGCGCCTTCCAGCGCCGCCTGGGGGTGACGCCGAGCGACTACCGGGCACGATTCAAGGTGGATGGCTGAGGTCATGCGCAAGCGCCGGTCCCGGCTTGTGGGGCGGCCGGATTGGCCATCCTTGCCTGGCGCAACTGCATCAAGGCCTGCGTGGACTGAAGGTCTTCAGTAGATCCCCGGGATCAGCCGCGAAGTGCGCGCGCAGTAGGCCTCGTATTCCGCGCCGAACTCGGTGCGCAGCAGCGCTTCTTCCGCCTGGATGCGGGCGAGCAGGGGCGGCAGGGTCAGCGCCACCAGCACCAGGCCGGCTCCGGAGCGGAAGGCCAGGGCCCAGCCGAGGGTGCCGATCATCAGGCCCAGGTAGCTGGGGTGACGGATGGAACCGTAGATGCCATCGGTCACCAGACGATGGCCGGGCTGGATCGCCACCAGGCCGCTGAAGCGGTTGCCCAGCACGAACACGGGCCACAGCCGCAGGGCACCGCCGACGGCGAAGAGCACCACGCCCAGCCAGCGCACGCCGTCGCCGCCGAAGGTCCAGACGTCGAGGCGATCGGTGTAGGCCGGGAGGAAGGCGCTGAGCACGCCGATCACCCCGAACACCGGCAGCACCCAGCGATTGCGCCGGTCTTCCCGCACACCGCTGCTGAGGTTTCCGCCGGAGAAGGGCGCCAGGCCCGCGAGGACGAAGAGCACCAGGGTCAGGGCCACCAGCGGCGGCTGGCCGAAGAATGCGCCGAACCCGCCCCAGCCGAGGATGGCCAGGCCCAGGTAGGCGAGGGTGCCGGCGAGGGTGGCGAGCAGCAGGTTGGCGCGGGACATGGCGGAGCACCTCCTCGAAGGGCATCGACAAGGCATTTGACCGCGGGCGCCGCGGCGCGTGCCAGGGGCAGTGCTATAACTGAAGACCTTGGGGGATTCAGCGCGGAGGGGCCTTCATGGGACGCCTCGGAATCCTGTTCCTGGCCATGCCGGGCGCCTGGGCCGCCGGCTATGGCGACGGCGGCATGTACTACGGCCTCGGGCCCTACCTCGGTACCACCTATTACCGCAGTGGCCCCTTGCAACCCTACGTCTCGCCACCGCCCCAACCCTTCGCCGACCTGCCGCCGCAGCCCTTCGTGGTGGTGCCGGAGTACCACCAGTTCCACGACGCTCAATTGCCCCGTGTCAGCACCGAACGGCCGCAGGTCCTGATCCGCATCTTCGATCCGGCGCTCGGGGTGTACCGGGATGAGGCGGTGCGGGACGGGGAGGGCGTGGTGGAGGAAGAGCCCTGTGATGGGATCGGCTGCGGTAACGACCTGTACATGCGCTGAGCGGGGACCAGCTTTGGGAGCTTCCACGCCAATCGGCGCGTAGGGTGGAAATCCCTTTGGGGATTTCCACCATCGATACCTTGCAATGCCTCGCTGGTGGATAGAAAAGCGCTATCGACCCTACACGGCTGTAATCAGGAAGCACGTAGGAGCGAGCTCTGCTCGCGAAGTGGTCCCGTTCGCGAGCAGAGCTCGCTCCTACGCTGGACATAGCCAATGAATTCGCCCCTACCCCTCTACCTTGCTTCTTCGCCCGAACCGCCGCCGATAGTCCGTGGGCGAGAGCCCGACCATCTTGTTGAACACCTTGCGAAAGGCCGCCGGGTCCTGGTAGCCGACATCCCAGGCGATCTGGTCCACCGTGCGGTTGGTCAGCTCCAGCAGCTCGCGGGCCCTGGCGGCGCGCAGCTGCTGGCAGTATTCGGTGGGGCGCAGGCCGGTGGCCTGCTGGAAGCGGCGCAGGAAGGTGCGTTCGCCCAGCCCGGCACGGGCGGCCATGTCCGGCAGGCTCACGTTGCGGGTGTCCTGGCGTTGCAGCCAGTGCTGGACCTTGAGCACGGCCTCGTCTCCATGGGTGAGGGGCGGGGTGAAGCGGCGGAAGCATTGCTGGGAGTGGCGGGTCAGGTCGAGCGCCAGGAAACGCGCGGTATCGGCGGCGATGGTCGGGCCCAGCAGGCGGTCGACCAGGGTCAGGCCCAGGTCGGTCCAGGCCATCACGCCACCGGCAGTGATGATGTCGCCGTCGTCCAGGACCAGCTTGTCGGCATCCACCTTCACCTCGGGGAAGCGCTCGCCGAGGTCCCTGGCCAGGCTCCAGTGGGTGGTCAGGGCGCGGCCGGCGAGCAGCCCGGTCTGGGCCAGGACGAAGGCCCCGGCGCATACCGAACTCAGGGTGACGCCTGCCGCGTGCTGGAGGCTGAGCCAGTTGGCGAAGGGCTCCAGGACCTCGGCCGGAGGCAGGGTGCCAAGGCAAGGTGGCACCACCACCACGGTCGGGCGGCTGTCGCCCTGCGGCTGGCTGTCGAGGGTGCAGCGGATTTCGCCGTCTTCGCCCGCCGCCCAATGGCGTACCCGCAGGAGCGGCAGGTTGGCGTCGGCGTGCTCGGCGGCAATGCGATTGGCCACCGCAAAAAGGTCGGACAGACCGTAGACCGCCGCCAGCTGAGCACCGGGATAGAGCAGCAGGCCAACCTCCAGCATGGTCTTCATTGTCAGTTTTTCCTGCGAATTTGTCGGTCGCGCCGATCCTCAACCGGCGCGCGGAGGTTCATTTTTGGCTCCAGGTCTCCCCCTCCACAACCCAAGGTGAACATCATGAGCAAGCAAGCCGTTATCGTAGTCGACATCCAGAACGACTATTTCCCGGGTGGACTCTGGACCCTGCATGGCGTACAGGCCGCTGCGGACAACGCCGCGCGGGTCATCGACGGCGCCCGCAAGGCAGGTGACCTGGTGGTGCACATCCGCCACGAATTCACCAGCCAGGAGGCGCCTTTCTTCAGGCCCGGCTCCGAGGGCGCGCAGATCCACCCGAAAGTGCAGAACACCCCCGACGAGCAGGTGGTGCTGAAGAACTTCGTCAACGCCTTCCGCGAGACCGACCTCAAGGCCGTGCTCGACCGCAACGGCGTGGAAAAGGTGACCATTGTCGGCAACATGAGCCATATGTGCGTCGATGGCATCACCCGGGCGGCGGCGGACTACGGTTACCAGGCCACCGTGATCCACGATGCCTGTGCCACGCGGGACCTGGAGTTCAATGGCAAGGTCGTCCCCGCCGAGCAGGTCCACGCCGCCTTCATGGCCGCCCTGGGCTTCGCCTATGCCAAGGTGGTGTCCACGGACGAATACCTCCAGCAGCAGGGGCGCTAGGTCCTGGCGACATCCCGCGAAGGGCGCTTCGCCGGCAACCTTGGTGTACCAGGCGCCTGACCTATGCTGGAATTCTGCTGATACGCCTGTGAACCGGAGCCCCCATGAACGAGCAAACCCTCCCACCCGATTACCTGGAATTCGCCGAAGAGCTGGCTGATGCGGCCGCTCGGGTGACCCTGACCTACTTCCGCCTGCCCCTGGAGGTGGAGAACAAGGAGGCGGAGCGCTTCGACCCCGTGACCCTGGCGGACAAGGGCGCCGAGCGCGCCATGCGCGCGCTGATCGGCGAGCGCTATCCCGGCCACGGTGTGCTCGGCGAGGAAGAGGAGAACATCAAGGGCGAGGAAGCCTGGACCTGGGTGCTGGACCCGGTGGACGGTACCCGTTCCTTCATCAGCGGCATCCCCCTCTGGGGCACCCTGATCGCCCTCAACGATGGCACCCGCCCGATCCTGGGCGTGATGGACCAGCCCTTCACCCGCGAGCGTTTCATCGGCGATGGTGCCAGCGCCTCACTCAACGGCCGGCCGATCCAGACCCGCGCCTGCGGCAAGCTCTCCGACGCCACCCTGATGGTCACCAGTCCCGAGCACTTCCAACAGCCGCGCTACAGCGACCTGTTCGAGAAACTGTCGAGCGAGGCGCGGCTGGTGCGCTACAGCGGCGATTGCTACGCCTACTGCATGCTGGCCCTGGGGCTGGTGGACGTGGTACTCGATCCGGGCCTCAAGCCCTACGACATCCAGGCGCTGATGCCGATCATCCAGGGCGCCGGCGGCGTGGTCACCCGCTGGGACGGCGGCGACGCGCAACATGGCGGTGATGTGATCGCCTGTGGCGATCCGCGGCTGCATGCCCAGTTGCTGGAGCTGCTGCGCGCGGGCTGATCCGCGGCGCCATCGGGTCCACCGGGGCAGCCCTGCGGGCTGCATCGCGATTGAAATCGCCCCCACAGAAGAGCGGAACCGCGCCAGGGCATGCACTTCTTGTGGGGGCGAATTCATTCGCCAAGGGCTGCGCAGCAGCCCCTGTCGGTTAGTAGTCTGATCGAAAAGCGCTGCGCGGATTCGTCCTGGAGAGTCGCTCAGTGCGCGCGGGCGCCGCGGACTTCGCGGGCGGTACAGCCGTAGTGCTGGCGGAAGGCGCGGGTGAACTGCGCCTGGTCGCTGAAGCCCCAGCGGAAGGCCAGTTCGCCGATGGACAGATGGCAGTGCGGGTCGCGCAGCTGGCGGTGCACGGCCTCCAGGCGCTGCTGGCGTACCCACTCGCCGAGGGTGTAGGGCGTGGCGGCGAAGAGCTTGTGCAGGTAGCGCAACGACAGGCCACAGGCGCTGGCGATGGATTGTGGCGAGAGGTCCGGATCGGCCAGGTGCTGTTCCACGTAACGCTCGACCCGTTGCAGATGCAGGGCACTGAGACTGGAGCTTTCGCTGCTGAGCACGCGTTCGTCCTGCTGCAGCACCAGCAGCAGGGTGGACAGGGCCTGTTCCAGAAGCAGGTGGCGGGCGGCGGGCGGGCAGTCGTCGAAGTTGGCCGCGCAAAGCCCCAGTTGTTCGATGAAGACTCGCCCCAGGCCGCGTTCGGCACCGAAGCAGAAGCGGGTGTAACGCTCGGGACCGCGCAAGTGGCCTTGCAGGGCGCGCTCGGGCAGCTTGAGCACCCAGAGGTCGTTCTCGCTGCCGTAGTGGAAGCGGTAGGGCGCGTCGCCGCGTTCGACGATGAAGCCGCCCGGTGAGCAGCTCAGCTGTCGGCCCTCCTGCTCGAAATGCACCTCGGCCTGGCGGGGTACGGTGACGAGGTAGAAGGCTTCGTTGTCCTGGCCGACCTGGGCCCTGCTGCGCGAATAGCCCAGGGTGGTGGAGCGCAGTCGCGAGAGGCTGACGGGGCTGGTGGGAGTGTTCCAGACCTGGAGGCGGCCATCGAAGGGTTTGCCGGCTTCGAACTCCAGCGACAGCGGAAAGTAGGTCGCGCTGATCGCCTCGGCCCAGCGTACCTGGCGCTCATGCTGCGACCAGCCGTCGGTCGACAACTCATGGGGCATGGCGTGTCCTCGTGCTTATTGCTCTTGTGAGGACAGCGCGGCAGGTCGAGCCTGCCGCGCTGTGTATCGGCCAATGATCGGTGTGATTCAGGGCCGCATCAAGCGCAGCACGTCACCCGGTAGGTGGCCGATGGCTCGAGAGTCGCCTGCCAGCCCGGCGGCACCACGATGTTGGTGGTGTCCTCCTCGATCACGCTGGGGCCTTGCACCCTTTGGCCGGGCAACAGGCGGTTGCCGTTGAACACCGCAGTGGACTGCCATTGCCCGTCGGCACTGAACAGCATGGGGCGCAGGCTGTCCGGAACCGGCGCCGGAGGGTTGGCCGGGCCTTGCAGTTCGGGCTGCGGTGGGCGCGGCAGGTGGCCGATCACCGAGCATTCCAGGTTGACCAGTTCCACCGGGCTGCTGCGCTCGCTATAGGAGTAGAGCGTCTGGTGGCGGGCATGGAAGGCCTCGCACAGGGCGGCCAGGCCCGCCTCGTCGAGCTGGTGTGCTTCCAGTTCCACGCTGCATTCGTGGATCTGCCCGAGGTAGCGCATTTCCAGGGTGTAGTGGCAGCTGCTGGCCTCGTCGCCGAAGCCGTCGTCGCGCAGGTTGCCGAGGCCTTGCTGGCGCAGGTCGGCCAGTGCGCGGTTGAGCCGGCCCAGGTCCACGTGCCCGGCGTCCAGGCGCATGGGCAGGGTGGTCAGTTGGTCGTAACGCACATCGGAGAGAATCTGGCCGAAGGCGCACAAGCCGGAGGCGACTTTCGGGATCAGCACCGTATGGATGCCGATTTCCTCGGCCAGGCGCACCACGTGCATGCCCGCCGCGCCGCCGGCGCCGATCAGGGCGAAGTCGCGCGGGTCGTGGCCGCGCTCGATGGAGACCCGGCGGATGCCGTTGACCATGTTCAGGTTGACCAGGGTGGTGATGCCGAAGGCTGCGCGTTCGATGCTGATGCCCAGCGGATCGGCGATCTTCTGCCGGATGGCGTCCAGCGCCGCCTGGCGGTTGAGGCGGATGCTGCCGCCGAGCAGGGCGCCATCCGGGAGGTAGCCCAGGGCCAGGTTGGCGTCGGTCACGGTGGGTTCGCTGCCGCCCTTGCCGTAGCACACCGGGCCCGGCTTGGCGCCGGCGCTGCGCGGGCCGACCTGGAGCATGCCGAATTCGTCGAGGTGGGCGATGGAGCCGCCGCCGGCGCCCAGGGTCTCCACCTGGATCATCGGTACGCCGATGCGCTGGCGGAGGAAGTCGACGTCCTTGCTGAAGTTGGTGCGCCCGGCGTTGGTCAGGGTGATGTCGAAGGAGGTGCCGCCCATGTCGACAGTGATCACGTTGTCGATGCCGAAGGGCCGCGCCACCGAAAGGCCCGCCTGGGGAGCGGAGGCTGGACCGGAGTTGATGGCATTCACGGCGCGGTCACGCATTACATTGCCCGGCGCCAGGCCGCCGTTGGACTGGAAGTAGCGCACCGGTTGCTGGGCGCCGAGCTCCTCGAACAGGGCGTCGATGCGCTCCACGTAACGGCCCATCACCGGGCTCAGGTAGGCGTTGACCACAGTGGTGGAGGTGCGGGTGTACTCGCGGATCTGCGGGAAGACCTCACAGCCGGTGCAGACGAACACGCCCGGCAGCGCGGCGCGCACCAGTTCGGCGGCGCGCTTTTCATGGCTCGGGTTGCGCACCGACCAGACGAAGGAAATGGCCACGGCCTCGACGCCCTCGGCGCGGAAGTAGTCGATGGCCTCGCCGATGGCGCGCTCGTCCAGCGGGCTGTGCTCGCGGCCGTCGCTGAGGATGCGCCCGCCGATGGGACGGCGCAGGTGGCGCGGCACCAGCATGTGCGCCGGCGGGTAATGGGCGTCGTAGCGGTGGCCTTCCTCCTTGTGGCCGAGGCGGATTTCCAGGCTGTCCTCGTGGCCGTCGGTGCAGAGCAGGCCGACCTTGACGCCGGTACGCTCGATCAGCGCGTTGAGGGCGACCGTGGTGCCGTTGATGCACAGGTCGCAGTTGGCAATGATGTCCGCCGGCGTGCGGCCGGTGGCGTCGGCGATCTGCGCGAGGCCGGCGCGGATGGCCAGGGTGCCGTCCTGCGGGGTGGAGGGCGCCTTGAACAGCTGCACGGAGCCGTCGCGGTCGGCCAGGATGAAGTCGGTGAAGGTGCCGCCGGCGTCGATGCCCAGGCGAAATTGGTTACGCATGTCGAATCTCCGGTCAGAACTGGCCGCGGGCGGCGCGGGTGGCGGTTTCGTCGAGGTGGCCGTTGGCGTCGAGGATCACGCCGTATTCCAGGGCCGCGCCACTGGGCGAGACCAGGCCGTTGCGCAGGTCGTCCAGCACGGCGGCCACCGGGCGGCGCAGCGGGTCGCCGTAGCCGCCGCCACCCGGGTTGATATTGATGATCCGCTCGCCGGGACGAACGGTGAGCATGGGGTTGCGGGTGTAGTGGACTTCCTCGCCGTTGGCCTGTCGGTGGATCAGCCGGCCGAGCTTGGGCTCGATCAGCGCGTTGCGCGCGCCGGCCGCGCCGGCCGTCGGCAGTTGCCGGCCTTCACCGAAGCCGACCATGGTCATGTCGTGGTCCAGGGGCTCGATCTCCAGGCGCGTACCGGAGCCGCCGCGGAATTCGCCGGCACCACCGCTGTCGGTCATCAGGCTGTAGCGGTGGATCAGCACCGGATAGGCGTGCTCCAGCAGCTCGATGTCGCCGCTCATCAGCGCGCCGAAGCAGCACAGCGGCCCGCAGGCGTGCCAGCCATCCATCACCTTGTTGGCGCCGGCACCGGAGATGATCGAGGCCAGGACCATGGTCACGTACTCGCTGTTCTCGTTGCGCGGGTCGCGGCCGGCGATGTTGATGCCGCTGGTATGGCCCCAGGAGGCGGTGACGCGCTGCGGCGAAGCCTGCTCCAGGGCCAGGCGCACGGCGTCGGCGAGGGTTTCCATCGGCGTGGTGGTGCAGTTGACGTGAGGCGCCGGCTCCTGGGCATTGCACAGGGTGCCGCGCGGCCCGACGTCGACGCTGACGCAGCGGTACAGCCCTTCGTTGTAGGGCGGCGCGACCTGGGCGAACATCATCAGCCCGAGGTAGACGCCGGACACCGAGTTGCCCTCGTAGGAGTTGATGAAATAGGGCACCTGCGGCGGGCTTTCGATGCGCACATGGGCCTGGTCGCCACGGATTTCCACATGGGCGGTGATGGCCAGTTCGCCCAGGCCGTGACCGGAGTCTTCGAGCACGGCGGTGCCGCTGTAGTGGCCGTCCGGCACGTCGCGCAGCAGGGCGCGCATATGGCGGTCGGCCATGTTCTTCAGTTCGGCGATGCAGGCGCGGACCTGCTCTACGCCGTACTTGTCCAGCAGATCCAGCAGGTGCCGCTCGCCGACGCTGCAGGCGCCGTACTGGGCGTTCAGGTCGCCTTCCTGGTAGGGGCGGGCGCGCATGTTGGTGAGCATCAGGTTGATCACGTCCTCGCGGCGCTTGCCGCCAGCCCACAGCTTGACCGGCGGGATGCGCAGGCCTTCGGCGTAGATCTCCCTGGCGTCCGGGTTGTAGCCGGCCGGCACCGGGCCGCCGATGTCGGTGAGGTGGCCCTTGCAGACGGTCCAGAACACCAGTTCGCCCTTGTAGAACACCGGCTTGTACATGCAGCAGTCGAGGATGTGGCTGCCCTTGTAGGCCGGGTCGTTGTGATAGATCACGTCGCCTTCGGCGATGTCGTCGCCGAAGAACTCGGCCACGCACTTCATGGCGGGAATCAGCGAACCCAGGTGGATCGGAATGTCCTGGCCTTGCAGGATCATCTCCGGAAGGTGGTCGAACAGGGAGTTGGAGTAATCGTGGGCGAGGTTGAAGACACTGGAGCGACCAGTCTTCTCCAGAGTCAGGGTCATCTCGCGCTGCGCGGTTTCCAGCGCGCCTCGCACGACCGCCAGGGTGATCGGGTCTACTGTTTTCATGGGGCACCAACGCTTGTTTTTATGTTTCGGGTGAGGGCCGCCGGCGGCGGCCCGTGGTGCATACGCTAAGGCGGGGGCGGGGTGGCTGGCTTGTCGCTGGGTGTACCCCTTGTTGCGTTTTGGCGCACTGGGACTTGTGGGGGCGAATTCATTCGCCAAGGGCAGTGCAGCCGCCCCCATCGGGTTTGCAGGGGCGGACCTGCGGCCCGCATCGCGATTGAAATCGCCCCCACAGGAAAACGCGGCGCTGAAGTCAAGCCGATCCTTGTAGGGGCGAATTCATTCGCCAAGGGCAGCGCAGCTGACCCCGGGTGCCTCAGAAGTAGTACCCGATATTGCTGTACAGCTGGTTCTCCCACTGGTCCGTACCGCCCGCGCCCAGGCTCTGGGTGTAGCTGCTGCCGCCGATGTACGGGTCGTTCTTGCCGTGCAGCCATTCCAGGGCGATCCACAATGGGCCGAAGCTGAAGGAGCTGCCGGCGATGAAGCGCTGGGAATCCTGGAAGTCCCGCTCGTCCTTGTCGAACAGGCTGTAGTTCGCATACAGCTTGATGCCCGACAGCCAGCCGTAGCGTCCCGGCACGCTGTAGCTGAGGTCCGCCACGTAGAGGTTGCCCTTGGCGGCGACGTTGAAGGTGCCGTCGAAGCTGCCGAAGCTCACCAGGCGGTCATCGCCGGGGTTTTCCGGGGTCATCCGCTGCCTTGCCGCCTGGACCTGGAAGCCCCAGGGTCCGAGCTGCGCGGTGGCGTGCAGGGCGGCGGCGTAGCGATGGCCGTCACGGTCGGTGTCCTGGTTCTCCAGCGTCGAGGCCAGCAAGGAGGCACCCACCTCGCCGCTCCAGCCGTCGGCCTGGTAGGCCCGCGCCAGGCGGCCGACGAGGATGTCCTGCTCGTGGTTGTCGCTGCCGTCCACCACGTAGTCGTCGGCCGTCGCGACGCTGGTGCCATAGGTGCGCCCGCCCCGGCTGGTGCCGCGACCCTGCTCGGCGGGTATCGGGTAATACGCCGCCTGCAGGTCCCAGTCGCCCTGCTTGGCGAGGTACTTGAAGCCTATGTCCTGGGTGTCCTCCAGGCCGATCACGTTGCCCAGGGTCTCGAAGAAGGTGCTGCCGAAATAGGGCGCCAGGCCGAAGGGCACGGCAGTCTGGCCCACCTGCAGCTGCTGCTCCGGGGTGAACCTGTAGCCGATCCAGGCGTACTCGGCGAAGGCGATGTCGCCCACCTTGTCGGTGTATTCGTAAGGGTAGGCGTCGCCGTAGAAGCGGTACTTGGCGGCGGCGATCCAGGTGTCGGAGTGGTAGTCCGCCGTCAGGAACAGGGTGTCGAAGCTGAACTTGGAAATGTCCCGGTCGGGGTCATGGTCCAGGCGCCCGCGAATGGCGCCGCCGAGGTCCAGGTCATCGGTGATTTCCACGGCATGGGCCGGCTGCGCAATGCCGATGGCGAGCAGTGTTGCAAGAATCGAGGTAAGCCGAGTGTGTTGCAGGTTCATTGACCGCTCCGGTGTTTCTTGTTGTGGGTGGTGCAGTAGCGTGGCCGCGCGCTGGCGGCCACGGGGTATCAGCTCGGATCGCCCTGGGGCTGGGCGCGGCGGAAGAGGAAGGGCACGGCGAGGTAGCCGAGGAAGGCCACCAGGAAGGCGGCCGGCGCCGAGCTGGTGGCCAGCTCGCTATTGTCGCTGCTGTGCAGGGCGATGCCGGCGGCCGCCGAGACGAGCCAGGCGAGCAGGCCCCTGGCGCGGAAGGCCGGCAGGCCATCGAGGCGGTATTGCGTGGTGGGCGAGACGAGTATGTGCGCCAGGGTGATCGCCACCCAGCCGACGATGAAGATGCTCTGGTACGCCAGGGCCTCGAGGATGTAGCTGAACACGTCGAACAGCATCAGCAGGTAGACCGCCGTTCCGGTCAGCAGCGCCCAGGCCAGGTAGGGCACGCGCGCCAGGCCCAGGTGGGTGAAGAAGGCCTGCATGTTGGTGGCGGCGAGGAAGAAATTGCCGGTATTGATGCGCGTCTGGCTGATCCAGACGAAGAGCAGGCCGGCCAGGCCCATCAGCTTGATGATCGCCAGCACCACCGACACTTCGGAAAGGCTGCCGTCAGTGGGGATGGTGGCGGCCAGGAAGATCCCCACCAGGCCGTTGAGCAGGAAGGCCACGGCATAGAAGGGCATGCCGAAGTTGAAATGGGCGTGGTAGCGGCTGTCTTTGCGTCGGCCGAAGCGGGCGTAGTCCCAGGTGTACATCATCAGCACCCACACCCCCATGAAGTAGGTGAAGCAGTTCCACCAGCCGTGCGCGACCGGCCCGGATTCGGGTGCCATGTCCAGCCAGGCGGAGGAGTAGCCATATTCGGCGATGGCCATTGCCACTGCCGCCGCCAGGCCGAGCAGGTAGAAGGGCAGCAGCACGCCGTTGAGCTTGTCGAGCCAGCGCATGGCATTGCCGAAGATCAGCAGCACGCTGTAGCAGACCACCAGCAGGAAAGCGCCGTGCAAGCCGATGGCGGGGAAGTAGTGCTGCAACGCCACCGCCATCACCGAACCTTCGAACACGCCGTAGTAGATGGCCGTAGCACTGAAGATCAGCGTGGCGAGCGCCGCCCCGGTCCTGCCGAACAGCACCTGGGAGAACTGCGCCACCGACAGCCCGGTGGCGATGGCGTGGCGAGCGATCAGCGCATTGATCAAGCCGTAGCTGATCACCGACAGCAACAGGCCGATGATGGCGTTCAGCGTGCCGTAGCCGATTGCCAGCGCCGCGGCGACCACCAGGTAGAACATCGCGCTGCAGATGCCCCACCAGGCCATGGTCAACGAACCACGGCCGAGCCGTTGCGAGTCCGGCACCGCGCCTTGGGAATGTTCGGGGGATGAATCGTTGTTCGAGAGTGCACCAGCCATGACCGTACCCTTGTTGTTGTTGGAGTGAGAGTCTCCAAGACGGTAAGGAAAACCGGCCGGTCTGGATTTGCGTTTTGCGTATGAGTTTTTGCGGTTGGGTGTACTGGAGGGGCAGCCCTGTGGGCTGCTTGGCGATTGAAATCGCCCCTACAGGTGGATCACGGCGTCGCGGTCAGCGGGCCGGGATGCCCATCCCCCCGGCGCGCATGATCTCGGCGATGATCGGCACCGGGGTCATCAGGTGGGTGCGCATCATCTCGCTGGCCCGCGCCGCATCGCGGGCGAGGATGGCTTCCACCAGCGCCGCGTGTTCCTGGCGCTTGAGTTCCAGGGCTTCTTCGGAGAACACCGTCTGGGTCAGCCAGAGGTGGCGGTAGCGTTCGGCCTGGTCGAACAGATAGGTGCGCGCCTGCAGCAGGTGCTTCGACCCGCAGCCCGCGGCGATGGCGGTGTGAAAGGCCTTGTGGCGCTGGTCCCAGACGTCCAGGCGCTGTTCGCGGGTCTTCACTTCCATCACCTTGGCCAGGGTGTGGGACTGGGCCAGCACCGAGGCTTCCCAGGCGTCGTCGCCGCGCTCGATGGCGAGGCCAACGATCATCGCCTCGAGATTGGCGCGGGCGTCGTAGATGTCCTTCATCTCTTCCAGCGACATGGGCGCCACCCGGTAGCCTTTCTGGCTGATGGCCACCACCAGCTTCTCCGCCACCAGTTGCGACAGGGCCTCGCGCAGCGGGCCCACGCCCAGGTCGTAGCGTTCCTTCAGGGCGCTCATCAGCAGCTTTTCGCCGGGCTTGAACACGCCGCGGATGATGTCCTGCTTGAGCCACTCATACCCGCTGAAAGCCGAGTTCTGACGAGGGGCGAGTGCTTCCAAGGTGCTGTTCCTCAAAACGTTTTGCCGATCATACCGAAACGTCTTTTCCACGAGAAACAGTGGACAAACGAGCGTTTTATTTTCGTTTTTTAAAAATGTAGACATTTTTGTGTTGTGGCGATATTTTTTACTCGCCCGCCTGATCCGGGCGCTGCCTACCACCCCTTTGCCAGGAAACCGCCATGAACGCCTTTACGAAGATCGAGGACCTTGTGATGCCGATGCCGCTGGAAACCCGCGGGTTCAAAGTCGCGCCCTCCGAGCAGTCGCCGCGCCTGCTCGAGCTGACCTTCGCCCGCGAAACGGTGGAGGCCTTCGTCAAGGCGGTGGGCGAGTGGCCGGTACAGGCGCTGGAATACAAGTCCTTCCTGCGCTTCCGCGTCGGCCAGATCCTCGACGAACTGTGCGAAGGCACCCTGCGCCCGGTGCTGCTGAACACCATCCTCAGCCGCGCCAGCGGCGGCATGCTGATCAAGCCCATCGGCCTGGATGACGTGAGCCAGGCCGAGGACATGGTGAAGTTCACCACCGCCTGCGCCCACCTGATCGGCCGTTCCAACTACGACGCCATGAGCGGCCAGTTCTACGCCCGCTTCGTGGTGGTCAACAGCGACAACTCCGACAGCTACCTGCGTCAGCCGCACCGTGTCATGGAGCTGCACAACGACGGCACCTTCGTGAACCAGATCACCGACTACGTGCTGATGCTGAAGATCGACGAGAAGAACATGGAAGGCGGCAACTCCCTGATCCTGCACCTGGACGACTGGGAGCAGTGCGAGGAGTTCTTCCGCCACCCGCTGGCCCGCCGCGAGATGCGCTGGACCGCGCCGCCGAGCAAGAAGGTCACCGAGGACGTGTTCCACCCGGTGTTCGATACCGACGCCGAAGGCCGCCCGACCATGCGCTACATCGACCAGTTCGTGCAGCCGGAGAACTTCGAGGAAGGCATCTGGCTGAACGCCCTGTCCGAGTCCCTGGAAGGCAGCGCGCAGAAGCTCTCCGTGCCGGTGCCGGTAGGCAGCTTCCTGCTGATCAACAACCTGTTCTGGCTCCACGGCCGCGACCGCTTCATCCCCCACGAGGGCCTGCGTCGCGAGCTGATGCGCCAACGCGGTTACATCAGCTTCCAGAAGCCGCTGTACCAGCGCGGTCAATAATCAATGAAGTGCGGCGGGGGTCTGTCCTCCGCCACACGCAACCGTTGTAGGAGCGAGCTCTGCTCGCGAAAGTCCCGCGCACGGAATTTCGCGAGCAAGCTCGCTCCTATAGACAGATGTCAGCTACGCCAGTGCGCGAGGTAATGGCTGTGTACGATTTCATCATCATCGGCGGCGGTATCGTGGGCATGTCCACGGCCATGCAGCTGATGCAGGTCTACCCGGATGCCAAGGTTCTCCTCCTGGAGAAGGAATCCGGCCCGGCCCGGCACCAGACCGGCCACAACAGCGGCGTGATCCATGCCGGCGTCTACTACACCCCCGGCAGCCTCAAGGCGCGCTTCTGCCTGGAGGGCAACAAGGCCACCAAGGCCTTCTGCAACAAGCACGGCATCCGCTATGACGAGTGCGGCAAGTTGCTGGTGGCCACCAACGAGCTGGAAATGGAGCGCATGAAGGCGCTCTGGGAGCGCACCGCGGCCAACGGCCTGGAGCGCCACTGGCTGTCCGCCGCCGAGCTGCGCGAGCGTGAGCCGAACATCGTCGGCATGGGCGGCATCTTCGTGCCCTCCAGCGGCATCGTCAGCTATGCCGAAGTCACCACCGCCATGGGCCGCGAGTTCCAGGCCGCCGGTGGCGAGATCCGCTTCAGCGCCGAAGTCACCGGCCTCGACGAGCGCGCCGACGAAGTGGTGGTGCGTACCCGCACCGAGGAATTGCGCAGCCGCTACCTCATCACCTGCTCCGGCCTGATGGCCGACCGCGTGGTACGCATGCTCGGCATCGAGCCGAACTTCATCATCTGCCCGTTCCGTGGCGAGTACTACCTGCTGCCCAAGCAGCACAACCAGATCGTCAACCACCTGATCTACCCGATCCCGGACCCGTCCATGCCCTTCCTCGGCGTGCACCTGACCCGGATGATCGACGGCACCGTCACCGTCGGCCCCAACGCCGTGCTGGCGATGAAGCGCGAGGGTTATCGCAAGTCCGATATCTCTCTCTCCGACCTGTTCGAGACCCTGACGTCTCCCGGCATCCTCAAGGTGCTGGCGAAGAACCTGCGCCCCGGCCTGATCGAGATGAAGAACTCCCTGTTCAAGGGCGGCTACCTCAAGGAAGTGCAGAAGTACTGCCCGAGCATCACCAAGGCCGACCTCACCGAATACCCGGCCGGCGTGCGCGCCCAGGCGGTGTCCCGCGAGGGCAAGCTGATCGACGACTTCCTCTTCGTCAACACCCCGCGCAGCGTGAACGTGTGCAATGCGCCGTCGCCGGCCGCCACCTCGGCCATCCCCATCGGCGCCCATATCGTCGACAAGGTCCGCGAACAGATCGCCGCATCCGGCACCAGTTTTCTCAAGCCAGCCACCCATAACAACCAGCGGGCCGCCGGCTGAGCCGTCGTCACCGCCAAGACCCCCAGAGGATGACAAGCGTGCAACTCAACGATTCCACCCTGTTCCGCCAGCAGGCCTATATCGATGGCGCCTGGGTCGATGCCGACAGCGGCCAGACCCTCAAGGTGAACAACCCGGCCACCGGTGAAATCATCGGCAGCGTGCCGAAAATGGGCGCAGCCGAAACCCGCCGCGCCATCGAGGCCGCCGAGCGTGCTCTGCCGGCCTGGCGTGCGCTGACCGCCAAGGACCGTGCCAATCGCCTGCGCCGCTGGTTCGAACTGATGATGCAGAACCAGGAAGACCTGGCCCGCCTGATGACCCTGGAGCAGGGCAAGCCGCTGGTGGAGTCCCGTGGCGAGATCGCCTACGCCGCCTCCTTCCTCGAGTGGTTCGGCGAGGAGGCCAAGCGTGTCTACGGCGACATGATCCCCGGCCACCAGCCGGACAAGCGCCTGATGGTGATCAAGCAGCCCATCGGCGTCACCGCCGCCATCACCCCGTGGAACTTCCCCTCGGCGATGATCACCCGCAAGGCCGGCCCGGCGCTCGCCGCCGGCTGCACCATGGTGCTCAAGCCCGCGTCGCAGACCCCGTATTCCGCCCTGGCCCTGGCCGAACTGGCCGAGCGCGCGGGCATCCCGAAAGGCGTGCTCAGCGTGGTCACCGGCAGTGCCGGCGAAGTCGGCGGCGAGCTGACCAGCAATCCGGTGGTGCGCAAGCTGACCTTCACCGGCTCCACCGAGATCGGCCGCCAGCTGATGGCCGAATGCGCCAAGGACATCAAGAAGGTGTCCCTGGAACTGGGCGGCAACGCGCCCTTCATCGTCTTCGATGACGCGGACCTGGACGCCGCCGTGGAAGGTGCGCTGGTTTCCAAGTACCGCAACAACGGCCAGACCTGCGTCTGCGCCAACCGCCTCTACGTGCAGGACGGCGTGTACGACGCCTTCGTCGACAAGCTGAAGGCCGCCGTAGCCCGCCTGAACATCGGCAATGGCCTGGAGGCCGGTATCACCACCGGCCCGCTGATCGACGCCAAGGCCGTGGCCAAGGTGCAGGAACACATCGAGGACGCCGTGAGCAAGGGTGCCAGGGTCGTAGCCGGCGGCAAGCCGCATGCCCTGGGCGGCACCTTCTTCGAGCCGACCATCCTGGTGGACGTGCCCAAGCACGCCGCCGTGGCCAAGGAAGAGACCTTCGGCCCGCTGGCGCCGCTGTTCCGCTTCAAGGATGAAGACGAAGTCATCGCTTTCTCCAACGACACCGAATACGGCCTGGCCGCCTACTTCTACGCCCGCGACCTGGGCCGCGTGTTCCGCGTGGCCGAGGCCCTGGAGTACGGCATCGTCGGCATCAACACCGGAATCATCTCCAACGAAGTGGCGCCCTTCGGCGGCGTCAAGGCCTCGGGCCTGGGCCGCGAAGGCTCCAAGTACGGCATCGATGACTACCTGGAAATCAAGTACCTCTGCATCGGCGTGTAAGCACGGCGGATCACTCACCTTTCCTGCGCGGGAAGTCGCTGCGGCGGCTGCCTGTGCGGGGCGATTGCAATACCGGAGTAAGCATGAACACCAACCAGAGCCTGCAACAACGCCGCATGGCCGCCATTCCCCGTGGCGTCGGCCAGATCCACCAGATTTTCGCCGAGCGCGCCGAGAACGCCACCGTGTGGGACGTCGAAGGCCGTGAGTACCTGGACTTCGCCGGCGGCATCGCCGTACTGAACACCGGCCACCTGCACCCGAAGGTGATGGCCGCCGTGCAGGAGCAGCTGGCCAAGCTGACCCACACCTGCTTCCACGTGTTCGGCTACGAGCCCTACGTGACCCTGGCCGAGAAGATCAACCAGCTGGTGCCGGGTAGCTTCGAGAAGAAGACCCTGCTGGTCACCACCGGCGCCGAGGCTGTGGAAAACGCCATCAAGATCGCCCGCGCCGCCACCGGCCGCAACGGCGTGATCGCCTTCACCGGCGCCTACCACGGCCGCACCCAGTACACCCTGAGCCTCACCGGCAAGGTGGTGCCGTACTCCGCCGGCATGGGCCTGATGCCGGGCGGCGTCTACCGCGCCCAGTACCCCAACGCCATCCACGGCGTCTCGGTGGATGAGGCCATGGCCAGCCTCGAGCGCATCTTCAAGAACGACGCGGCCCCCAGCGACATCGCCGCGATCATCCTCGAGCCTGTGCAGGGCGAAGGCGGCTTCAACGTCGCGCCGAAGGACTTCATGGCCCGCCTGCGCGAGCTGTGCGACCAGCACGGCATCCTGCTGATCGCCGACGAAGTGCAGACCGGCGCCGGCCGTACCGGCACCTTCTTCGCCATGGAACAGATGGGCGTCGCCGCCGACCTCACCACCTTCGCCAAGTCCATCGCCGGTGGCTTCCCCCTGGCCGGCGTCAGCGGCCGCGCCGAAGTGATGGACGCCGTGGCCCCCGGCGGCCTGGGCGGCACCTACGCCGGCAGCCCGGTGTCCTGCGCCGCCGCCCTGGCGGTGATCGAGGCCTTCGAGAGCGAGAAGCTGCTGGATCGCGCCAAGTCCGTGGGTGAGATCCTTACCGCCGGCCTGCGCAAGATCGGCGAGCGCCACAGCAGCCTGGTGGACGTGCGCAACCTCGGCGCCATGGTCGCCGTGGAGCTGTTCGAGGGCGGCGACCTGAACAAGCCGGCCGCCGAACTCACCGGCAAGATCGTCGCCAAGGCACGCGAGAAGGGCCTGATCCTGCTGTCCTGCGGCACCTACTACAACGTCCTGCGCATCCTGGTACCGCTGACCGTCAGCGATGCCGACCTTGCGCGCGGCCTGGCCATCATCGGCGAGTGCTTCGACGAGCTGGCATAAGTTTAAGAGCGTCACCCTGGTCCCTTGCTCACCCGCACCTGCCCGGATCACCGTCCCGGGCAGGGCGGGATTTTTTCGTCCCGCGAATGGTGATCGCGGATACCGACGATGCCCCACGGGCACGACAAGAACAAAGGTAATGCCATGACAGACAAGAACAACCTGAGTCACGGGTTGAAGTCCCGACACGTGACCATGCTTTCCATCGCCGGCGTGATCGGCGCCGGCCTCTTCGTGGGTTCCGGCCGCGCCATCGCCGAAGCCGGTCCGGCCACCATCCTGGCCTACATCTTCGCCGGCGCGCTGGTGGTGCTGGTGATGCGCATGCTGGCCGAAATGGCCGTCGCCTCGCCGGACACCGGCTCCTTCTCCACCTACGCCGACCGGGCCATCGGCAAATGGGCGGGCTACACCATCGGCTGGCTCTACTGGTGGTTCTGGGTGCTGATCATCCCTATCGAAGCCAACATCGCCGCCACCATCATCAACACCTGGGTACCGCAACTGGATATCTGGGTGCTGTCGCTCGCGATCACCCTGCTGCTCACCGCCACCAACCTGTTCAGCGTGAAGAACTACGGCGAGTTCGAGTTCTGGCTGGCCCTGGTGAAGGTGGCGGCCATCGTCGGCTTCATCATCCTCGGCGCCTGCGCCATCTTCGGCCTGCTGCCCGACTCGGGCGTCAGCGGCGTCTCGCGCCTGTGGGACACCGGCGGCTTCATGCCCAACGGCTTCGGCGCCGTGCTCAGCGCCATGCTGATCACCATGTTCTCCTTCCTCGGTGCCGAAGTGGTGACCATCGCCGCCGCCGAATCCGATGCCGCCGGCAAGCAGATCTCCAGGGCCACCAACTCGGTGATCTGGCGGATCACGCTGTTCTACATCCTGTCGATCTTCATCGTCATCGCCCTGGTGCCCTGGAACGATCCGCGCCTGGCCAGCGATGGCTCCTACGTCACCGTGCTGGAAACCCTTGGCGTGCCCCACGCCAAGGCCATCATCGACTTCGTCGTGCTGACCTCGGTGACCAGCTGCCTGAACTCCTCCCTCTACACCGCCTCGCGCATGCTCTATTCCCTGAGCCGCCGCGGCGATGCACCGGCCTGCGCCCAGGCGACCACCAGCAGCGGCACCCCGATCTATGCCGTGCTGCTCTCCACCGGCGCCGCCTTCCTCACGGTGATCGCCAACTACCTGGTGCCCTCCAAGGTATTCGGCTTCCTCATGGCCAGTTCCGGCGCCATCGCCCTGCTGGTGTACCTGGTCATCGCCATCTCCCAGCTGCGCATGCGCAAGCGCCTGCTGGCCGAAGGCAAGACCCTGAGCTACCGCATGTGGCTGTACCCCTGGCTGACCTGGGGGGTGATCCTCTTCATCAGCAGTGTGCTGGTGCTGATGCTGCTGCGCCCGGACCACCGTGTCGAAGTCGTGTCCACCATGGTGCTGGCCATCCTGGTGGTCTGCTCCGGCCTGCTCATCACCCGCCGCCGGGCGCGGGAAGGGCAGGGTGGGGCGGCGTTGCGCAGGGCGCAGGGCTGAAGCCCCGGGCAACGTCGAGCTCAACGAAAAGACACGCCTTCGGGCGTGTCTTTTTGCTTGTGAGCCTCTCTTCTTGTCGCGGAAACCGAGGGCCGGCTCCCACGCATCGCAACCATAAGGAATGCAGGAAACATATCTACACTAATAGGCTGACCGGGGGCTCGAATCACCAGGAGTCGCCGCCCGGAGGAAAACGAAGGACCAAAGGCTACCGGATAGGCGAGGTCCTGAAGATTTGACTTCAGCTGGCTTCACTTCGGATGCACACTGCATTCGGCTGGGCGAATCACGATGGTGCGGTGACCTGGAGCCGGCCTCGGCGGCAACAAGCAATGCCAGGGCAGAGCCTGGTGCGACCGGGTGGCGAGCCGCAGGGCGAGCAGTAATAACTACGAAAAGGATGTCTCAATGCCCGAGCTACATGCCGAAGCGAACCTGATCCTCATCATTGACGACAGCGCCGATACCATTCGTTTGCTGAGCGGCATGCTCAAGGACCAAGGTCAGATCCTGTTCGCCACCAGCGGCGAGATGGGTATCGAGCTGGCGCAATCACGACAGCCGGCGCTGATCCTGCTGGATGTGGAAATGACCGGCATGAACGGCTACGAGGTCTGTGCCGCGCTCAAGGCCGACCCGGCCACCAGGGACTGCGCCATCATCATCGTTACGGCGCACACCGGTATGGGCAGCGAAATCAGGGCGCTGGAAGCAGGCGCCGTGGACTTCATCACCAAGCCCTTCAATCCACCTGTGGTGCGGGCACGCGTTCAGACCCACCTGCGTCTGCAGCAACAGACGTCCATGATGCGCCAGCTCGCCAACCGCGACGGCTTGACCGGGCTGTACAACCGTCGCTGTTTCGATGAGGTCCTGACGCAGGAATTCGAGCGGCACCGTCGGCAGCACTTGCCATTGGCGCTGGCACTTATCGATATCGACCATTTCAAGGCTTACAACGATCACTATGGTCACCCCCAGGGCGACGTCTGCCTGCAGCGTGTAGCCACAGCCATCGACACTGTCGCTCGTCGACCCGGGGAGCTGGTTGCGCGCTACGGTGGCGAAGAATTCGTCATCATCCTGCCGCACAGCGATGCCCATGGCGCCAGAAAGTACGGGGAGCAGCTCTGTGAGGTGGTACGGAATCTGCAGCTCGCCCATCAGGCGTCCGAGACCGCTGCCATGGTCACCATCAGCGTCGGCGTGGCTTCCCTGGTACCGACTGTGGAGAGCACCACGCTGCAGTTGATCGCCCTGGCCGACCAGGCGCTCTACCAGGCCAAGGTCGCAGGCCGCAACCGTGCCATCGTAAGTACCCGGCCGTGACTCCAGGGCCGATCGGAAAGGACATTCCCCATGCAGCGTAGCGCTCTGCACCCGGCAACCCCCGCACGCTGGCTGGGCGTCGTCCTCGTGCTTGCCGCCCTTTACTATGGGGCCGCTCGCCTGGGGCTGCTCCTGGCCTTCGCCAACACCAACGCATCGCCGGTCTGGCCGCCATCCGGCATTGCCTTCGCTGCGCTGCTGCTGTTCGGTTATCGCGTGTGGCCGGCCATTGCCATCGGTGCCTTTGCCGCCAACTTTGCCGTGTTCGCCGCCAATCAGGTGGCGCCCGGCGGCACGGTGATCCTTGCGTCATGGGCCATTGCCATCGGCAACACCCTTGAAGCCGTGCTCGGTTGCTATCTGTTGCGCGCCTGGGTGAAGTCCGGACGCTTCCTGGCATCACCGCAAGCCGTCGCCCAATTCGTGCTGGTCACCCTGCTGATGTGCACGGTCAGTGCCGGTATCGGCACCAGCAGCCTGATCCTCAGCGGTATCGCACCAGCACCCGCGACGACCATCATCGCCACGACCTGGTGGCTGGGCGATACCGCCGGCATCCTTATGCTGACGCCCTTGCTGCTCAGTTGGGGCGCTCGGTCCGGGGCATCCGCAGCGAGGCGATCGGCCCTCGAAATGGCGCTGTCGGCGATAGGGCTGACGTTGGTGCTGCTGGCCCTGTTCGGCAGGCGCTTTCCCAGCGATGCCAGCAACCACGCGTTGGTGTATCTGTTGTTGCCCGCCATTGCCTGGACCGCATATCGCTACGGGGTACGCGGCGTCACGGTGGTCGTGCTGCTGGTGACCGGCAGCGCCGTCTGGAGCACGACTCAGGGTTACGGGCCCTTTACCAGCGGCACACTGCATGAATCCTTGCTGACCCTGGAAATATTCATTGCGCTCACCAGCGTCACCGGCCTGGTGCTGGCGGCCGATCTCGCTGAACGGTCCAGTAGCGTCCAGGCAACGGGGCTCGCCGTGCCGTTTCGCCAGGTTCGCCCGTACTGGCTGGCGCTGTCCGTCAGCCTCGGCCTGACCGTGCTGGCCTGGCATTTCATGGCATCACAGGCGGACGCCAACGCCGCGGCCCGGTTCGCGCTCCTGGAAAATGACGTCAAACAGCGCATCGTCGAGCGCCTGAAAGCCTATGAACAAGTGCTGCGCAGCGGCCAGGGACTGTTCCGCGCGTCCCAGTCGGTCGAGCGTGATGAATGGCGGCAATTCGTCCTGACCCAGGATGTCGCACAAACCTATCCCGGCATTCAGGGCATCGGTTACGCGAAGTATTTCGCGCCGGGGCACAAGGCTGCGCTGGAGAGTCGCGTGCGGGCGGAAGGCTTCCCCGATTTCCGGGTCTGGCCGCCTGGCGAGCGCGAGGAATACAGCACGATCCTGTTCCTCGAACCGTTCAGCGGCCGGAACCTGCGGGCATTCGGTTACGACATGCTGACCGAATCGGTACGCCGCGCCACCATGACCCAGGCAAGGGATTCAGGCCAGGCCACCCTTTCCGGCAAGGTCAGGCTGGTGCAGGAGACGGATGACGACGTACAGGTAGGTGCCCTGCTGTATTTGCCGATCTATCGCAATGGCATGCCGATCTCGACGGTGGCTGAGCGCCGTCTGGCCCTGGAAGGCTATGTGTACAGCCCGCTGCGGATCAATGACTTCATGGCGGGGACGCTCGGTACCCAGCCCGCTGAATATGCCCTGCAGATCTTCGATGGCAATGGGGAAGCCGAGTCGGCCCGGATGTACTCCCGGGGCTCGCTGTCGGCGCGGGAGCAAGCCCAGTATCCCAATCCGCTCACCCGCCAATCGACCATTACCCTGGCGGATCATCAATGGACCCTCAAACTCACGACGCTCCCGGCATTCGAGGCCTCGATCGACCGGCAGAAAGCGGATGTCGTCCTGGTCTGCGGTTCGCTCATCAGCCTGCTGCTGTTCTTCGTCGTGCGGAACCTGACCACCTTGCGTGAGGACGCGCGGGCACTCGCCGAGAAACTGACCGTCGCGTTCACCGAGTCGGAGATCCGCTTCGGCACCCTGGTCGATGCCGCCAGTGAGTTCGCGATCATCGCCACTGATGTCACCGGCACCATCAAGACATTCAATACCGGGGCGCAGCGGATGCTGGGCTACCGTGCCGACGAGTTGGTCGACCAGCACGGGACGTCCCTGTTGCATCTCGGCGAGGAGGTGGAAGCGCGTGGTAACGAGTTGAGCCAGGAGCTGGGTTATCCGGTTACCGGTTTCGAGGTGTTCGTAGCCAGGGCACGCCAGGGGCGGGCCGAAACCCACGAGTGGACCTATGTGCGCAAGGATGGCTCGCAACTCCCGGTTCAGCTGACGGTCACTGCGGTGCGAAATTCGGCCGACACCATTGTCGGGTTCCTCGGCATTGGCAAGGACATCAGCCAGGAGCGGGAAGCGGCGCAGCAGCTGCGCAATGCCAAGGAGCGCGCGGAGCTGGCCAGTCGTTCCAAGAGCGAATTCGTCGCCAGCATGAGCCACGAGATCCGCACGCCGATGAGCGCTGTGCTGGGCATCGCCCAACTGCTGACCAACACCTCCCTGACCGCCGATCAACGCAAATACGTGCAAATGCTCCGGGGCGCCGGTGAGTCCTTGCTGGTCATTCTCAATGACGTGCTGGACTTCTCCAAGCTCGAGGCCGGGCAACTGTCGATCAACCCCGCCCCGTTCCGCCTGGACGATGTGCTCAATGCGCTGGCCACTGTCATGTCGGTCAACGCGGCGCACAAGGACCTGGAATTGGTCATCGGGGTCGAGCCCGACGTACCGCAAGCCTGCATCGGTGATGCGCAGCGCCTGCAGCAGGTGTTGGTCAATCTGGTGGGGAACGCCATCAAGTTCACCGAGCGTGGCGAGGTTGCCGTACTGGTGCAACGGGAGGAGGGCGATGCGGAAACCGTCACGCTGTGCTTCCGGGTGCGCGATACCGGCATCGGTATGAGCGCCGAACAGATGGAGCGCCTGTTCGCGCCATTCGCGCAGGCCGACAGCACCATCGCCCGTCGTTTCGGCGGGACGGGTCTGGGGCTGGCGATCTCGAAACGCCTGGTGACCCTCATGGAGGGCACCATCGGCGTAGACAGCAGGGTTGGCACCGGCAGTGAGTTCCGCGTGGTGCTTCCGCTTCTGCTGCAATCGAGCCAGGCCAGCGAAGACAGTGCGCAACGATCGCGAATCAGCCTGGGCGATCTGCGCATTCTGGTGGTCGATGACAACCCGACCAACCGTGAGTACCTGTGCAAGATGATCGCCGGCTGGCACTGGCAAGTCGATGGCGTGGCCTCGGGTGAGCAAGCGGTGGAACGGGTGCGCAGTCTGCGACTGCGCAACGAGTTCTATGATGTGGTCATAGCCGACTGGCAGATGCCCGGGATGGATGGCCTCAGTACCCTGCAGGCGATCCGTGCGCTGCTCCCCAAGCGCGCGTTACCCACTGTCGTCATGGTCAGTGCCTTCGCGCAGGGCCAACTGATGCAGTCGCCCGCGGCGAGCATGGCCGATGCGGTTTTGATCAAACCTGTCACCAGCTCCAACCTGTTCGACACCCTGTTTGAAGCACTGGCAGCACGGACAGGGCTGCAGATCGGCGACCTCCCCGAGAGCGGCAGCACTGGTTCCGCCAAACCCTTGCAGGGTGTGCACCTGCTGCTGGTCGAAGACAATCCGCTGAATCAGGCGGTAGCCAGAGGCATGCTGGAACACGCCGGTGCGACCGTGGAGGTCGCCGACAATGGCCAACAGGCTGTCGACAGGTTGCGTGCCGATTCGCAGCGATATCAGCTGGTGCTCATGGACGTGCACATGCCGGTGCTGGATGGTTTTTCCGCGACCCGCGTGATCCGCGATGAGTTGCACTTGCAACTGCCTGTATTGGCCATCTCTGCGGGCGTGTTGGATTACGAACGTGACCAGTGCGTAGCGGCGGGTATGGATGGCTTCATCGCCAAACCCATCAACGTCGAGCAGATGCTGGCTGTCATCGGCCAACATCTGCCCGCTGGCATCCACATGGCCGGATCGCTCCCCGCAGTTCCGGCGCCAGTGTCCTCGAGGCCCCCGGTCGACGAACCGGCGACCTTTGATCTCGGGCCGTTAATGGCCCTCAGCAAGAACGACCACGTCTATCTCGGCACCCTCATAGCACTGGTCAGGGAATTCGTGGCCGATGGGCGCGCTCCCCTCGGCGAGGCGCGTCGTGCCTGGGAGGAAGGTCGACAGCGTGACTCGGCGACCCTGCTTCACACGCTACGGGGCTCTCTCGGCTCACTGGGTGCACGGCGCTTTGCCGCAACCGCGCTGCAACTGGAAACGGCCATTCATGCCGGCAACCGCACAGAGGTCGAGAAGTCGTTCGCTGTGATCGCAGAGGACCTGGACGCCACGCTGACCGCTGCGAAAGCGTGGCTCGCCAGCCAGGGGATGCCTGAAGTGGATGAGCATGACCCCGCGGACTGCACACCGATCCAGGTTTCGCAGCTCTACGACCTCCTGCAGCAACAGGATTTCGAGGCCTGCTCAGTCTACGGCCGCATGCGATCGTCATTGCTCGCTCGGTTGGGCAGCGAAAAGCTGGCTGAGCTGGACCTGGCCATGGATCGCCTGGACTTCCATGCGGCCATGGGAGTTATTCAGCCGCTGTTGGAAGCACAGCCTGGCTCCCGTCGTGCTTGAGATGGGCGGTAGCGGCCACTGTCGAGAGGCCGCTACCGGCCCGGGCTGTGTGAAAGCGTCGGCCTCGCACTTCGCCGCGCCGACTGGATCAAACTCATGATCGCATTCCGCTGTTTCCCGCGATGCCAACCATGTTCGCTGATCAGGCTACGGTTTGACTTTCCGTAGCCAGGCGCAAGCCCATCGCCACCAGCACACCACCGCATGTCCGATTCAGCCAGACCTGAACTGCTGGTCGTGATTGGATCTTTCCGGATAACGTCCCCGCAAAGTATCCAATCGGCATCTTCACCACGAAAGTCAGCAGTGCGAAGGTAGCCCCCAATGCCATCAAGGCCTCGGTCGGATGGGCGTTATCCACTTTCACGAACTGTGGCAGGTAAGCGAAGTAGAAGATCGCAATCTTGGGGTTGCTTATATTGGATAGAGCGCCCCTCAAGAAGAGCGAGTGCAGATTTCCCTTCGCCTGGGTCGAACTGGCGAGGTCAATTGGCGGTGCCCGAAATGCCTTGATGCCCAAATACAGCATGTAGGCTGCACCGGCATATTTCATGATGCTGAATGCCAGCTCAGACGCCTGCAGCAATGCGCCGAGGCCCAGGCCCGCGAGAACCGTATGCCCCAGCAAACCGGTGCCGACGCCGGCAGCGGTAATCACGCCCGCACTGGAGCCGCGGGCAATTGAGTGGGAAAGCACCAGGACCATGTCTTGGCCGGGTGAAAGGATGATCAGCATTGAGGTCGCGACGAATACGACTATCGATGAATCCAGCATTTTCAGGGGCTCCGGCTTATCTGGTACCCCTTCAACGTACCGCGCGACGAGCATTCCGAGTTTGCCGGAAAGCCGATTTTGTGTGGCTGAAAGCCGCTATTGCTACTGCTTGGAGCGCAGCTTTCTGGGCGGATAACCAAAGTGGCTGGCGAAGCGACGGCTGAAGGCAGATAGATCCTGGTAACCCACCTGGCTGGCAATCAGGCTGACCGGGTAGTCGGTATGGACCAGCAAAGCCCTTGCCTTGTTCATGCGAAGTGTCAGCAAGTACTCGCCAGTGGTCTTGCCGGTCTCTTTCTTGAACAGCAATTTCAGTTGACTGACACTGAGGAAGGCCACGGAAGCCAGTTCGGCTAGGGAGGGGGATACGCTGAGATCCTTTTCCAGGGATTCCACGACCCTTGCAATTCGGGGGTCCATCGTCGGCAGGAACGTCTGCTCGTTCATGAGCTGCACAAACCATTCGCCCATGCTCCGTTCCAGAGCGGGGCTTACACACTGTTCAAGTTGCTTCTGGGCAAAGAAACAGAATGCCTGCATCGATTCAGACACCCTGACAAAGGAATCCTGCAAGGACTGCATGCTGGATGGCAGCTCATCCAGGTCTGCGACAAGAAAACAGGAGCCTTTGCCAGGCGCGAAACGGTGCTCGTCTCCTGCGAGCGTGATGATGCACTGTCCGGGGGCGGCTCGCCCCTCGTGCCGGCCAGTATGGATATCGACGGTTCCTACCAGAGGTAGAACCAGTTGATGGTGGTCATGGGAGTGGGTATGCGAAACGAACGTATAAGAGCGAATCGAAAGTCTGGCCGCCATGATTGTCGCTACCGTCCATTGAACTCTGCCTTATACATAGCCCGGGAAGACCAGGGCAATTTGGTGACGTAGAACCTGGTGGTTGTGAAGTCAGGTGAAGAGTGGAGCTTGCGGTTGGCGCCAATCGGCATGGGCCCAAGCGGAGGGAACGCTTTCCGCCGTCACTGGCAGGCCGTTTGGATCCAGGCTGTGTGAAAACCACTGCAGACACCCTCCGCAGCTTGGGGGCACAGCACTGGTGGTCGGCCTGCTGCCGAACGAGGTGTGCACAAGCAGACGACCGCGCCTACCTCCTGCTTCCCGCTTGCCTAATGTTACTAGTAAAGGTCGGCAGGGCCGGCCGGAACATGCATCGGGCGGTCGCGCGCCGCTCGGTGGGGAGGTGAACTGGAATGTTATCCAAGGCGATTGTGACGACGATGCTGCCGGTGATCGATCTGCTGCGTGCGCGCGATTTCTACGAGAGCAAGCTCGGCCTGACGCCGGCTGGCCTGAAGCCGGACGGCAAGTTCATCTATGAGTGTGGTGGCGGCGCGCTGCTGGCGCTGTTTCCCCGCCCCGGCGGCACCAAGGCCGATCACACGGCGATCAGCTTCCAGGTGGAGAACAGGCGATTGCCGAGCTCAAGGCAAACGGCGTGGTGTTCGAGGACTACGACTACCCCGACCTGCGCACAGTGAACCATGTCTGTGTGCTGGGTGCGGAAAAGGCGGCCTGGTTCCGGGACACAGAGGGCAACTTCCTTTGCATTCACGAGGACATCGGCTGAATGGCCCGGCACCACAAACGCTGGCACGAGCAGGACTGACGTCTCGTCTGGAAAGAGGTCAAGCAAAGCCACTCGCCGAGCGTCCCGCGCCTTCGGCCGGAGCTTCATGGTTCCAGGTGGCAAGCCGTCAGGCCGCCATCATTGAGCGGAAGCAGCCAGCAATCCCGTCCCGCTCGCCTCGTGCGAAGCGAAGCAGGCCACGCCAGCGCCGCCGTCCTGCGGTGGGCGGCGGCACGGGGGCGATGCAGGTTTTCTTCGCGAGTTCCTCGGAATCCCGGTAGTTCATGGTGCCGAGTGACAGCGCATCGACCGTGCGCATTCGCACCGATTGGGTTGACGGGCGGATCGTTACCGCCATTTGCCGAGGCTATCGCTCTGTCCTTTCGCTTTGTGCTGGAAAACGTCGCGCAGGTGATCGACGAAGAGAGACACCTTCGCAGACAGGTTGAGACGCTCCAGATAGACGGCATAGATGTCCGCAGGCGGCGTTTCATAATCGCCCAGGACCTCGACCAGGCGGCCATCCCTGAGGTGACTGGCCAGGTTCCACTCGGCGCGCATCAGGATGCCGTGCCCCTCCAGCGCCCAGTTCAATGCAACCTCGCCGTCATTGGTACTGAGGCCGCCACGTACCTTGATCGATTCGCTCTGCTTGCCCCGACTGAGCCGCCAGATGCCAAAGGCCGCGTCGTTCTGGCGCAAGACGATGCAGTTGTGCCGCATCAGGTCCTTGGGCGTTTCCGGCGAACCGAAGCGTTCCAGGTAAGCAGGCGCTGCGCAGAGGCGACGTCGGTTCTCAGCGATCTTGCGGGCGATCAGCCGGGAGTCGGGCAACTCACCGAAGCGAATGGCGACGTCGATGGCATCGTCCGGCAGGTTGATCGGCCGGTCAGTCAGGTGCAGTTGCACTTCGACTTCCGGGTAGCGCGAGACGAAGGACGAAATGGCCGGGCCGACGTGGGTGCGGCCGAAGCCCAGCGGCGCGTTGACCCGCAGCAATCCCTTGGGCTCCGCGCGGCTGCTGGAGATCTGACTCTCCATTTCCTCGATCTCGCCGAGGATCCGCTGGGCATTGACCAGATAGAGCTCGCCCTCCGCCGTGAGGCTGATGCTGCGCGTGGTGCGATTGAGCAGCCGCACGCCCAGTCGCTGCTCCAGTTGTGCCAGACGCTTGGAGACCGCCGGCGGCGTCAGGTTCAGCTCACGCGCCGTGGCCGCAAGGCTGCCCAGCCTGACCAGCTGGGTGAAGAAGGCCAATTCGGACACCGGATTCATTAGTAACCCCAGAGAAACAATGAAATAACTTTCATTGTATTACTCAATTTCCGGGAAACCATTAATTTTGCTTCCGTGAATTGCCCACACGAACTCTGGGGCATTTGCCCGCCATCGCCCGGTAAAGCCGCCCGGGTGGAAACCCAAATCCGACTCACAACAATAATTCGGAGAACACCATGGCCAAGCGATTCCTAGGAAAGCTCTATGTCCAGGTTCTGATCGGCGTGACCATCGGCATTCTGCTCGGTGTGTTCTGGCCACAATTCGGTACCGACCTCAAGCCGGTCGGCGATGCCTTCATCAAACTGATCAAGATGGTCTTCGCACCGATCATCTTCGCCACGGTGGTGCTCGGCATCGCCAAGATGGAAAACATGAAGGAACTCGGCCGGGTCGGCGTTCGTGCGCTGATCTATTTCGAGGTCCTCTCGACCTTCGCCCTGGTGTTGGGCCTGGTGGTGGTCAACTTCGTGCAGCCCGGCCAGGGCATGAATGTCGACCCGGCCACCCTCGACACCAGGAGCATCGCCACCTACACCGCCACGGCAGCGAGTGGCTCCGGCAGCTTCACCGACTTCCTGCTGCACATCATCCCTGCCAGCGTCACCGATGCCTTCGCGAAGAACGAGATCCTGCAGATCCTGCTGTTCTCGACCCTGTTCGGCATCGCCCTGTCCCACCTCGGACCGCGCGGCAAGCCGATGGTCGATGTGCTGGAAGCCTTCTCCCACGGCATGTTCCATATCGTCGGCATGGTCATGCGCGTCGCCCCGCTGGCCGCCTGCGGCGCGATGGCCTTCACCGTCGGCAAGTACGGGCTGGGCTCGATCGTTTCGCTCGGCAAGCTGATGGCGACCATGTACCTGACCTGCTTCCTGTTCGTGGTCATCGTCCTCGGCTTCATCGCTCGCCTGTCCGGCTTCAGCCTGTGGAAGTTCCTCAAGTACCTCAAGGAAGAGCTGTTCACCGTGCTGGGCACCAGTTCCTCGGAATCGGTGGTACCGCAGCTGATGAACAAGCTGGAGCACGCCGGCGTCTCCAAGCCGGTGGTAGGCCTGGTGATCCCCTCCGGGTTGACCTTCAACCCTGACGGGCAGTGCATCTACTACACGATGGCAGCCATCTTCATCGCCCAGGCCACCAACACGCCGCTGACCCTGACCGACCAGCTGATCGTGCTCGGCGTACTGCTCCTCACCTCGAAAGGTTCCGCGGGTGTCACCGGCTCCGGCTTCATCACCCTGGCTGCCACCCTGGCTTCGCTGGACAACATTCCGGTCGCCGGCATGGTGCTGCTGCTCGGCGTCGACCGTTTCATGTCCGAGGCGCGTGCCATCACCAACACCATCGGCAACGCGGTCGGGACCATGGCCATCGCCAAGTGGGTCGGTGCCCTGGACAAATCCCGAATGGAACAGGTGCTGGACGGCAGCGACCTGCCGGAACAGAACCAGGCGCAGGAATCACCGGCGCCAAACCACAGCGTAAAGCCGGTCACGACAGCCACCGGCGCCTGATTCAGCAGGCACGCCAACGGAATACCAACAGACCCGCCTTGTGATGCAGTGAGGAGAATCAAAGTGGATAACGAATCAGCCGTTCAATCGCTTACCGACGTGATGGCCAAGTTCACCGCCTATATCGGCAAGCGCCTGCCGAAGGACGTCAAGGAAAAGACCGCAAAGTTGCGCGCCGCGGAAACCAATTCCCTGGCCATCGAGATCTACGATTCGATGGCCGAGAACCAGGACTACGCGGACAAGCTCGACCGCCCGAGCTGCCAGGACACCGGGGTCATCCAGTACTTCATCTCCGCTGGTGCCAGGTTCCCACTGCTGGGCGAGCTGGAAGGCATCCTGCAGAACGCGACCCTGGAAGCCACCAGAAAAGGGCCGCTGCGCCACAACGCCGTGGAGACCTTCGACGAGAAGAACACCGGTACCAACACCGGCTCGAAGATCCCGTGGCTGGACTGGGAAATCATCCCCGACGCCGACTACGCCCTGATCGACGTGTACATGGCCGGTGGCGGCTGCACCCTGCCGGGATCGGCCAAGGTCCTGATGCCCGGCCAGGGCTACGAGGGCGTGACCGAATTCGTCTTCGACGTGATCACCTCCCGCGGCGTGAACGCTTGCCCGCCGCTGCTGGTCGGTGTCGGCGTGTCCACCTCGGTGGAGACCGCCGCACGCCTGTCGAAGCGGGCGATCCTGCGCCCGGTGGACTCCAGCCACCCCAACGAGAACGCGGCGATGATGGAAAGGCTCCTCGAGGAGGGCCTCAACGAGATCGGCATCGGCCCCCAGGGACTCACCGGCAACAGCAGCGTGATGGGTGTGAACATCGAATCCTCGGCGCGTCACCCGTCGACCATCGGCGTGGCCGTTTCCACCGGCTGCTGGGCGCACCGTCGTGGCAAGATCCGCATCAACGCCGACCTGTCCTACGACATCCTCTCCCACGAAGGAGTAGTACTGTGAAAAAAGTTCTCTCGACCCCGATCAAGGACGAAGACCTCGCGGCCCTCAACGTCGGCGATGTGGTCTACCTGACCGGCCAGCTGGTGACCTGTCGCGACGTGGCGCACCGCCGCCTGATCGAGCTCAAGCGCGAATTGCCTGTTGACCTGCGTGGCGGGGCGATCTTCCACGCCGGGCCGATCGTGCGCAAGAAGGATGACGGCAGCTTCGAGATGGTTTCCATCGGCCCGACCACCAGCATGCGCATGGAGAAGTTCGAACGTCAGTTCATCGAGGAAACCGGCGTCAAGCTGATCATCGGCAAGGGCGGCATGGGCCCGGAAACCACCGCCGGATGTCTGGAAAACAAGGCTGTGCACGCGGTGTTCCCCGGCGGCTGCGCGGTACTGGCCGCCACCAAGGTGGAGGAAATCGAACGCGCCGAGTGGCAGGACCTGGGGATGCCGGAAACCCTGTGGGTCAACCGTGTTCGCGAGTTCGGTCCTCTGATCATCTCCATCGACACCAAGGGCAACAACCTTTTCGAGCAGAACAAGGCGCGCTTCAACGAACGCAAGGGCGCTGTCATCGAGAAGATCAACAGCCAGGTGCGCTTCATCAAGTGATCCTGTTGGGCGATCTGGGCCCGGATGCCGTGATCGCCCCCCATCATGCTGCCCGTGCAAGGGGCCATGGACTGGCCGGCGGCGGGTTTCCGCCTTCCTTCCCCTGGACTGCGGCGCCTTTCCCCCATTTGCCGGCGAGTCACACCGGTCGCATCGGCGAGCTACAGGCATCTCGACCTTGGGTACAGGACTTGCAGAGCTTGAACGGTAGAAGACCCGACAAAGATCCAAGGGATAAGACCATGCAGAAAGCCTGTCACCACGATCTGCGCAACGCCTTCCGTGCATTGCTCGACAGTCCCGCCTGTTATCACACGGCCTCCGTGTTCGATCCCATGTCGGCACGCATCGCCGCCGACCTCGGCTTCGAGGTCGGCATCCTGGGCGGCTCGGTCGCGTCCCTGCAAGTGCTCGCCGCACCGGACATCGCCCTGATCACCCTCAGCGAGTTCGCCGAGCAGGCTACCCGCATTGGCCGGGTTGCCCGCCTGCCGGTGATCGCCGACGCCGATCACGGATACGGCAACGCCCTCAACGCCATGCGCACGGTGATCGAGCTGGAGCGCGCCGGTGTGGCCGCGCTGACGCTGGAGGACACGCTGTTGCCGGCCCAGTTCGGACGCAAATCCTACGACCTGATCAGTGTCGAAGAAGGCATCGGCAAGCTGCGCGCCGCCCGGGAAGTCCGCGATGACAAGGCATTGGCCATCGTCGCCCGCACCCACGCGGGGGTGCAGCCGCTTGCCGATGTCGTCCACCGTACCCGCGCCTACCAGGATGCCGGCGCTGACGGCATCTGCCTGGTCGGCGTGAAGGACTTCGCTCATCTCGAGGCCATCGCCGAAGACCTGCGCGTGCCGCTGATGCTGGTGACCTATGGCAACCCGGAACTGCGCGATGACTTGCGCCTGGCGGAGCTGGGCGTGCGCATCGTGGTGGATGGTCATGCCGCCTACTTTGCGGCGATCAAGGCCACCTACGACAGTTTGCGTGAGCAGCGCGGCATCGCCAACGGTAACGGCCTCAGCGCCTCGGAACTGGTCACCCGATACAGCTGCCCTGACGACTACATCACCTGGGCGCGGGACCATATGAATGTAAGGGAGTGAGGCTGAGCCTGTTCCAGCGCAGCACCCGGCGCCTGAGCCTGACCGAGGCCGGCGAGCGCTTTCTCGGCAACGTCGGCGGCGGGTTGGAGAGCATCCAGGCGGCCATCGCCGATCTCGCCAGCAGCGCTAGCGCGCCGGGTGGTGCGCTGCACCTGTCGGCGGCCCCGGCCTTCGGCCGGATCAGTCCGACGAAAACACAACCCTTACACCGTCCCGACCAAGCACCTGCGCCAGGTCGATGGGGGCATCCACGCGGCCGAGGCGGGTGTATGAGTACGACGAGTCGAACGTCAGGTAGAAGACGACCACTGTTTCCGCGCCGTACAGCATGAGATCGCCGTTGCGGATCGTCCCCGGCCGGCTTGCGTCCGTGGGCAATGGTTGCGCCAGGTCGGCGTGCTTTTCATTCTGTTCTGCGTTCAGGCGCGCTGTGTTGCTTGCCAGCGCGAGGTGGCGAAAGTCAGGAGGGCCGCAAGTAGCAGCAGGGTTGCGCTCGCGACGAAGGTGCTGCGGTAACCACTGCTGTCGAACAGCAAACCGCCCACCGTGGAGCCCAGGGCGATGGCCAGCTGGATCACGGCCACCATCAGTCCACCACCGGCCTCGGCGTCCCTGGGCATGGCTTGGGCTATCCAGCTCCACCAGCCCACCGGGGCCGCGGTGGCCATCAACCCCCAGAGGCCCAGCAGCGCCGCGACCGCGGCGGCCCAACTGCCGAAGGGAATCAGCGCCACGGCGATCACCGCCATCAGGATCGGGATGAGGCTCAATGTCCCGTACAGGCTGCGCCTGAGGAACGCGCCGATGATCAGGGTGCCAGCGAAGCCGGCCACGCCGATCACGAGAAGGATAAGTGACAGTGTGGAGACCTCGACCCGCGTTACGGTTTCGAGGAACGGCCGTACATAGGTGAACAGGGCGAACTGGCCCATGAAGAAGAGCCCACAGCCGGCCATGCCCAGCGCCACGGATCGATCCTTGAACAGCTTGAAGACATTGCCGGAAGCCGGCGTGCGCACCTGCGTTTTCATGGACGGCAGGCTGGCCCACTGCCAGACCAGGGCTACCGCCGCCACTGGCACCAGGCAGAGGAAGGCGCCGCGCCAACCAATGACCGAGCCCAGATAACTGCCCAGCGGCGCGGCAATCACGGTGGCCAGGGCGTTGCCGCCGTTGAAGATGGCCAGGGCCCGGGGTACGCGGTCGGCCGGGACCAGGCGCATGGCCGTCGCCGCCGACATGGACCAGAAGCCGCCGATGACCACGCCGATGAGCGCACGGCCAACCATGTACATCGGATAGTTCGGCGCCAGCGCGACGACCGCGCCGGAGACCGCCATCAGGCCGGTCAGGGCCAGCAGCAGCGTCTTGCGATCCATGCTGCCGGCGAGCCGTGCAATCGACAGGCTGGTCAGGACCGCCAGTGCGCCGGAGATCGCGATGCCTTGTCCGGCCATCCCTTCGTTGACCTGGAGATCGGCCGCCAGCGGCGTCAGCAGGCTGACGGGCATGAACTCCGAGGCGATCAGCGCGAAGATGCACAGCGTCATCGCAAGCACGCCGCTCCAATGGGCGGTTTGCGCCTTTGCCTGGGGGATGGAAACGGTGCCCGCAGGGGCGTCACTTGCCTGGGTATTCATCAAGCGCTTCGCCGTGCTCTGGTAACTGCAGGTTGTCCTGGAAGAACCGGGTCACCTTGTCGCTCTTGTAGAAGTTGTCCGCACCGTTGGACATGTCGGCTCCCATCGTGGTGAACGAACTGATCAGAAGCCCAAGCAATACGAGGAATCTTTTCATTGGATCGTCCTGTTCGGGTGAATGGCCCGTCTCGGAGGCGTGAGCGGACGGCTCTGCAGCAAGGCGAGACAAGTCGGGGAGGCGTTATTGTTGCGAAGTGATGGGTCTTTGATTAGCTAATGAATGCTTAATGCGGTTATAAATCTGGCTAATCAATTCCTCGCCAGGCACGTTGTCATGCCCAGACATAACTTCAACGAACTGATGGCCTTCGTGACGGTGGCCCGCGAAGGCAGCTTCACCCGCGCGGCGTCTCAGCTGGGCGTCACCCAGTCGGCCATCAGCCAGGTGGTTTCGGCGCTGGAGGCGCGCCTGGAAATTCGCTTGCTCACCCGTACCACGCGCAGCGTTGCGCTGACGGCCGCTGGCGAACGCCTGCTGGAAGCCATCGGCCCTCGCTTCGACGAAATCGAGACCGAACTCGATGCGTTGACCGAACTGCGCGACAAGCCGGCCGGCACGGTACGCATCACCTGCGGCGACCACATCGTCAAATCGACCCTGCTGCCGAAGCTGATGCCGTTGCTCAAGGCATACCCCGACATCCGGTTGGAGTTCGACATCAACTACGGCTTCCGCGATATCGTTGCCGATCGCTTCGATGCGGGCGTGCGTTTTGGCGAAACCCTGGACCAGGACATGATCGCCATCCCCATCGGTCCGCAAGTGCGCATGGCGGCCGTCGCGGCGCCGGACTATTTCACCGAAAACCCCATCCCCAGGAATCCGCGCGATCTGGTGAAGCATCGTTGCATCGACATCCGCTTCCCAACCCATGGCGGCATGGATGCCTGGGAGTTCGAGCGCCGGGGCAAGAAGCTCAAGGTGAGGGTCGATGGTCGGCTGGTGTTCAACACCACCCCCCACATCGTGGATGCCGCCCTGGGCGGAATGGGCATTGCCTACCTGCCGGAGGACGAGTTTTCCCCGCACATCGCAGAAGGACGCTTGATCCGCGCACTGGAAGACTGGTGCCCCTATTTCTCGGGATATCACCTGTACTACCCGAGTCGAAGGCAACCGTCGCCGGCCTTTTCCCTGGTTGTCGATGCGCTGCGGGTGAATTGACGGAGCAGCGCGAGGAAGGCCGGATCGTGGCTCTCGCTCGCCATGCGCGGTGCGGCTCATAGGTAAGGCCCGTCTCCTCCAACATGAGGCGGACCTTGACCCCATTGGGCGTTACGGTGGAAAAGAGTTGTAGCCGATCAGGGTACGGCGTCAGCCGGCGCATGAGAATTGGATGATCGAGGTCACGTTCTTCCTCCTGGATTTGTCGGCACATACGAAAAGCCCAGAGGCATTCCCAAGAGTCTTTCCTGAGGTGCCTCCGGGCTATAGCGTTACGTTCGCATCAGATGACACCTTCCAGGTCCCTCTGTGATGGTCGATGCGCGCGGATAGAGGTCAGATCGAGCCTGCCGGCGTAACGGCGGGAAAGTCCTTCTCGGGATCGAACACGTTATTGAAAAAGTTCGTCAGGGAGTACATGGCCACCAACGCGACGATCTCCATGACGTTCGCATCCGTGTAGCCGGCATCGCGGACGGCTTTCAGATCGGCGTCAGTGACCTGGCCGCGGGCCTCGATGACTTTGCGTGCGAACTGGGTCGCGGCGTCACGCTTCGGTTCGTTGGCACGACCCTTCCGCGCGAGAATGATTTCATCGGCCGGCAGCTTGGCCATGTGCGTGGCCGTAAAGCTATGAACCCCCAGGCAGTAGTTGCAGCCATTCACCTCGGATACAGCAAGCCCGATGCTGTCACGCGTCTTCACGTCGAGCGCCTTGCTCAGGGAGCCGAGCAGGGTGGCCCACGCGTTGAATGCAATCGGGCTCTGGGCGAAGATCGCCATCATATTTGGGGTGAACCCGATGTTCTTGGTGAACATATCGAGAGTCGCTTTCGAATCGGCCGGAACCTGTTCCGGTTTCAGAGCAGTAGATCTTTGCATCGTTGTCTTCCTTTCAGTTACTGGTTTCGCTAATTGGGGAAAGTCCACGCGGGAACCATCCCTCGGGCTACTTCGCGCCCAGGCCCTGGGTCGAAGCTGGTCAGGCTTTCAAGAGGGAGCTCGCTTGCGGTCGGTTCGCACTTGAAGGCCGCTTGGTCGTTCGCAGCGATCACTTTCGCCGCGTCGCACCTAGATCAAATCCAACACCTCATCCAGCGGACGGCGCGGCTTCTGTGCCCAGTTGCCTGGACGCTCCGCCCCGATGGACAAGAGCATGACCGGCACTTCGTCCTCGGCCAGTCCGAACTCGCGGTGCACCGCTTCGGCATCGAAACCGATCATCGGGGTCGAACCCAGTCCCAGTGAGCGGGCTGCATAAATCATCGCGGCCGCGCCGAAGGTGCCGGTACGTACTGCCTCGTCGCGTTGCCGCTGTGGGTGCTCCTGATACAGATCGCGTGCGGGGATTTCCCATTCCGGAACCATCGTCTCCGGCATGACGCCCGCTGCAACCAACGGCGCCAGGCGTTCCGGTATTACGCTGGAATCGGCCAACTGGCCGCAGACGATGAAGGTAACGGCAGCATCGGTGATTGCAGGCTGATTCCAGGCGATCGGACTCAGCCGAGCCTTGGCTTCATGCGTGCGCACAGCAATGAAGCGCCAGTTCTGCAAGTGAAAGGATGTCGGCGCGGAGGTGCCGATGCGCACCAACTCGCGGATTTGGTCATCGCTCAGGGTGGCTGCAGGGTCGTAGTACTTGGCGGCGCTGCGGCTGAGGATGCATTCAATGACGGCGTTTGACATGGAGACTCCTGCATCAGGTGATTTGGAGTCTCCACTTTAGGTCTGCCCAATACTGACTTTCGAGACTGGATCTGCTCAATAAAATGCTCGAAAGGATCAAGACAGCAGTGCATTACTCGCCGTCGCGTGCCAGACGGCGCCATTGCCCCGGCGTCATTCCCATCCTGTCGGTGAACACACGCCGGAATGCCGATACGGATTGATACCCGACTGACTCGGCCACGGCCTCGGTGGTCATCGCTAGCTTCTTCAGCTCGTTCGCGGCGAGGCTCATCCGGATATCGGTCAACAGTTCGATGGCCGAACGCCCCAGCGCGTCCTGAAAGTGCCGCATGAAGGTGGCGCGTGACATGCTGCACAAGTCGGCTAGATCAGGCAGGTTCCAGGGCCGCGCCGGGTCGGCGAACATGGCCGAAATGGCCGGGGCCAGCCGTGGATGGCCGGCCAGCGCCAACAAGCCTGCCGAGGCTTGCTCGGACTCGCTCGCCGCGCGCAGTACCAGGGTGAACAGCGCCGAGCTAAGCGCGTTGAGGATGGCGAGTCCGCCTGGTTTGTCGCCGTCGGACTCCATGCGCATCAGCCCCACGAGACTGGCCAGGTGATTCGAAGCGGACACGATGCCCTCTTCACCATGGCGGTCCAGGGCCCGTACCACCAGATTCGTGGGGAGATAATTGCGAATCAGCCGATCATGGGGCGGTCCGATGAAAAATCGCCCGCACAGCAGGTCCAGATGCTCGCCCTGGCCATCATTCTCGCTGAGCATCCATCCTGCAGAACCTTGGCGATTGTAGGTAAGCCCTGGCGCATGTCCGCTACCATCATGCAGCACGTGCGCCGCCCCGTGAGGCAACAGCACGATATCTCCGCTCACCAACTCCATGGCCGTCTCCCGCTCCGGATCTTCGAGAACGGCCCGGCCCTTGAGCACGATGTGGTAGGGAATCTCGTGAGCCGCAGCCTGAGCCCAAACCACACGCCATGGCGCACCGTAGGCACAGCGGACCTCCAACTGACCCTTGATGGTGATCATTTGCAGGAGATTGCTCAGCCAGTCGATTTGTGACATAGGGCCTCGGGAGCTTGAAACGCCAAAGCATCTTATTGCAGTTGCACGCCGGTTGTACGCACCATCAAGTCCCAGTGCGTGCGCTGATTGGACAAATAGCGCGCGAATTCGTACAGGGAACCGGATGGCACTGAATCGCCCCGGATTTCCTGGCTATTCGATGATCGCTTTCGGCCGGTTAGCACCCCTTGCACTCGCTGGCCATCGTTGTCCTCCCTCACATGGAGGACAAGCCATGAACATTGCTATCTGCGGCCATCAACCTTGGAACAAAGGAAAATTGGCCGGGCAGAAAGCCCCGCTCCGACGTAGAGATTTCTGGGCGATCCGGGTACGGCTCCAAATTGCGGAGAGAGCCCGGGATCTGGCTCTCTTCGATCTGGCCTTCGATAGCAAGCTGCGAGCCTGCGACTTAACCAAGCTCCGGGTGCGCGACGTTGCCCATGGTGATCACGTGTAACCGCGAGCCATCGTGATGCAGCAGAAAACTCAGCGACCAGTACTCATCGGACGTCTGGAAGCGATGCCCGTCGACCGCCGTCAGCGCAGCAGGGTGGGGGTAAAAAAGCCGCGTAACGGAGCCGACGGTAAGAGCTCCGACGCGGCATAAAGCCCTGTTTGACCAGGACGTCGATGACCCCGCAGGGGTTCGGTTCACCTGACCCAGTGCAGCATGGCCAGGACCAGGGCGGCGAGGAAGGCGGTCTCGCCCACCATCAGCAGGATGGGTTTGATGCCCACCGTGGCCAGCTCCTTGAGCTGGGTCTTCATGCCGAGGGCGCTGATGGCGATCACCAGGCACCAGCGCGACAGTTCATTGCCCGCCTGCTGCACCAGCGGCGGAATGACCCCGGTGCTGTTGGCGGCGGCCAGCACCACGAAGCCCACGGCGAACCAGGGCAGCAGCGGCGGCCGCTTGCTGCCGGGCTCGGCGCCACGGACGCGGGTGATCATGGCGGCGCAGAGGATCACCGGCAGCGGCATGGCCACCCGCATCAGCTTGACCACGGTGGCGCTGTCGCCGGTCTCGTGGGACATGCTGTAGCCGGCGCCG
>NZ_JBHSOU010000061.1:408-8871 GCF_042656385.1 Pseudomonas sp. GCM10022186 | reverse complement strand
TCATGGATGGTGCCGCCGATGAACAGGCCGGCGTGCAGCGGCGAGAGGCCGAGGGCCTCGGCGATCATCGGGTAGAGGATCATCGCCAGCGTGGACAGCGCCGATACGCCGATCACGGTGAACAGCGTGGCGCGCTCCTTCTGCGGGTGGCTGGGCAACGCCGCCGCCAGGGCCAGGGCCGCGGAGGCACCGCAGATGGCCGTGGCGCCGCCGGTGAGCAGGCCGAACAGGCTGTTGAAACCAAGAAGACGCGCCACCGCGACTGACACGAGGATGGTGACCACCACCAGTGCCACCACCATGGCGACTGGCTGCCAGCCGAGGGACGCGATCTGTTCCAGGGTGATGCGGATGCCCAGCAGCGCCACGCCGACCCGCAGTACTTCGCGGGCGGTGAACTCGATGCCGGGCTTGCACACGCCGTCGGCCGCGAGGAAATTCACCGAGAGGCCCAGCAACAGGGCGAACAGCATCACCGGGGCACCGTAGTGCTCGGAAAGGAAGGTGGCCGCCGCGGCGACCATGGCGCTGACGATCACGCCGGGCAGCAGCGCCCGGCTGCGCGATCCCAGCGCGGTTATTGCAGTTGCGTACATGGGAGGGATTCCTGCGGCCGGGGCCGCGACAGATCGATGAAACAACGGCCCTGCTCCAGCTCCATCGCGTAGGTGGCGACACCGAAGCCTTTCACGTCAGCCATGCGCCGGCAGGTCGGGCAGCAGCTGCACGCTACGCCAGCGCATTCGCACCTGCACTTCCGGGCGGCTCTGTGAGAGCCGTACGCACGGCCTTCTCCAGGTTGCGCTTGCCGATCAGGCACCAGGGACAGATGAAGTCAAAGGTCTTCGACCAACAGCGGTTTCATTGATGCTCCTCGCTGGTCGTCAGCGGCGCGAGCTTCTGGATGTCCTTGTGGTAGTGGCGCTTGCCGTAGCAGAACACCAGGGCCGCGGCCACGCTGATCAGCGGAATCAACTGGAAGGCCCGGTCGAGGCCGAGGCTGTCGGCCAGTACGCCCGTGACATAGGGCCCGGGTGCCAGGCCGAGCAAGTTATTGACCAGGGCCAGGGCGGCAAAGGCCGTGCCATGCACCGAGTAGTGGGTCAGGTTGGCGACCATGGCGCCGGCAGGGCCCGAGGTGCCGGTCGCTACCAGCATGGCCAGGGCGATGACCACCAGTTGCGGCACGCCGGGCGCCATGCGGAACGCCAGGGACAGGAGCACGCAACTGATCAGGCAGTAGGCGATGGCCAGGGTGATCTTGCGGTCCGGGGCATTGCGGCACATGCGGTCGCTGAGGATGCCGCAGAGGATCATGCCGGAGCCACCGATGAGGACGATGATGGCCGAGATCACGCCAGCCTGATCGGTGCCCATGTGGTAGTAACGGTTCAGGTAGCTGGGGAACCAGACCATCAACGCCCCGCCGATGAACAGCTGCAGGCCGCTGCCGACATAGGCGCAGATCACCGAGCGACTGGAGTACAGCGTGCGCAGCGGGTTCTTGCCACCGGTCCCGGCGGATTCGGCGGCGGCGTGGGCGCAACGGCCAAGGCGGCTCTCCTTCACCACCAACGGGTAGATGGCGGCAAGCACCAGACCGAAGAATGCCATGCCGGCGAAGGACCAGCGCCAGCCCAGGTGCTCGGCAAGGATGCCACCCAGGGCCATGCCCAGCACGGAGCCGAACATGCCGCCGGCCATGAAGGCGCCGGTCAGCGTGGCGCGCATGTGTTTGGGGAAGACCGAGAGCACTACGGCGATGCCGACGCTGCCGTAGGCTGCCTCGCCGATACCTACCAGGAGCCTGGCGAGGAACATGTGCTGGAAATTCTGCGCAAGGCCGGAACTCAGGGTGGCCACGCTCCAGAGCGTGGCCATCAGGACCAGGCTGCGGACCCGACCCCAGCGGTCGGCCAGCAGTGACAAGGGTACGGTCAGCAGGCCCACCATCAGGGGGACGATACCGCTGAGCAGGCCGAGCTGGGAGTCGCTCAGCGCCCACTCGGACTTGAGCAATGGAAAGACCGCATTGAGCACCTGCCGCGACATGTAGTCGGAAATCAGCAGGCCGAAACTCAGGGCGAAGACGACCCAGGCATAAAACCGGGTCGCGCTGACGGTCGAGGTTTCAATCTCGTCAGCATAGGCGTGATGAAAAGCCATGGCATTTCCTCGAATCTGCGCGTCTTGTTGTTGTGGCGCAGCCTTGATTTAAGTCGGACCCGTGGATCGGGCCCTGACCTGTATGACGGCTCGGGCACGCATGGGAACCTGTTGACCTGCCCGAGCGTAGGATGCCCTCCGGGTGGCAGGACTCAGGCGGTCGGCAGTCGGTAGTCCTGGAACATCTCGCGGAGCTTGTTTTTCAGCATCTTGCCGGTCGCGCCGAGCGGGATGCTGTCGACGAAGACCACGTCGTCCGGGGTCCACCATCTGGCAATCTTGCCTTCGTAGAACCCCAGCAATTCGTCGCGCGAGAGTTCGCTGCCGGGCTTGCGGGTCACCACCAAAAGCGGGCGTTCATCCCACTTCGGATGACGGACCCCGATACACGCCGCCATTGCAACCGCCGGGTGGGCCATCGCGATATTTTCCAGGTCAATGGACCCTATCCACTCGCCGCCGGACTTGATGACATCCTTGCTGCGGTCGGTGATCTGCATGAAACCGTCGGCATCGATGGTCGCGACATCACCAGTCGGGAACCAGCCGTCCACCAGCGGATCGCCCGCGTCGTTCTTGAAGTAAGAGGCAATGATCCAGGGACCGCGCACCATCAGCTCGCCCGAGGTCTTGCCGTTGTGGGGAAGTTCGGTGCCGTCTTCGCCGACAATCTTCATGTCGACGCCGTACACGACCCGGCCCTGCTTGGCCTGTAGGGCGCGGCGTTCGGAGGCGCCCATGGCAAGGTGCCTGGCCTTGGGAATGCAACAGGTGCCGAGCGGGCTCAGTTCGGTCATGCCCCAGATATGCAGCACCTGCACGTCATGGTGGTCCTGGAAGGCAGCCATCATGGCTGCAGGACAGGCCGAGCCGCCGATTGCCGTCCGGCGCATGGTCGAGAAGGTCTTGCCGGCTGCTTCGACATAAGCCAGCAGGCCCTGCCAGACAGTGGGCACGCCGGCGGACAAAGTGACGTTTTCCGCCTCGAACAATTCGTATAGCGATTCACCGTCGAGCGCTGGCCCGGGGAGCACAAGCTTGGCGCCGACCATGCAAGCTACATACGGCAGGCCCCAGGCATTGACGTGGAACATCGGCACCACCGGCAGGATGGTGTCGCGGGCCGAGCAGTTCAATGTATCGGGAAGGGCGGCGGCGTAGGTATGCAGCAGCGTCGAGCGGTGGCTGTAGAGCACGCCCTTGGGATTGCCAGTAGTACCGGACGTGTAGCACAGCGACGAGGCACTGTTCTCGTCAAAGTTCGGCCAGACGAAGTCTTCGGCGTGCCCGTCGAGCAGGTCTTCGTAGCAGAGCAGGTCGGGGATCGAGGTAGTCGCCGGCATGTGCGCACGATCCGTCATGAGGACAAAATGCGTGATGGTCGAGACCCTGGAGGCGATGGATTCGACCAGCGGCAGGAAGGTCAGGTCGAAGAAGAGGACGCTGTCTTCCGCGTGATCGGCGATCCAGGTCACTTGGTCCGCATGCAGGCGGGGATTCAGCGTGTGCAGAATGGCGCCGGAGCCAGATGCGGCGTAGTACAGCTCCAGGTGACGGTAGCCGTTCCAGGCCAGTGTGGCGACGCGGTCGCCGAAGCCGACGCCGAGCGCGGCTAGCGCATTGGCCAGGCGGCGGGCACGCCGCCCGAGGTCGCGATAGGTCTGCCGGTGAATATCTCCCTCAACGCGGCGGGAGACGATCTCCTGGTCGCCATGGTGGCGCTCGGCGTGGGTGAGGAGCGTCGAGATAAGCAGCGATTGCTGCTGCATCAGTCCGTTCATGTTGGACACCTTCGTATTCGTGTTTATGAGAAATGCCGTGGTCCATGGCCAGCGCTGGAGTGACTTAGTGGTTGTCCAGTTGATCGAGGAACTCGATCAGCAACGCGTTGACTTGTTCTGGCTTCTCTTCCGCTGCGCTGTGGCCGACGCCGGGTAGCAGCACCTTCTTGTGCAGTTCGACCAGGTAGCTATCGAGCTGGTCAAGCAGCGCGCGAATCTCCGGCGGCTCGAGAGACGGGTCGGCGGCACCACCGATGAACATGCTGGGCTGGCGCACCACCGCGCCATCGAGAAAGGCCGAAATTTCCCAGTTGCGGTCGCGGCAGCGGTAGTAGTTCAGCGGCCCGGTAAAGCCGGAGCGGGTGTATTCGTTCACGTAGTAGTCGATCGCTTCGGGACTCAACCAGGAGGGGAACTCTGCAGGGTCGGTGAAGGCATCCAGAATCGACTCGTCCGGCTCGATGAACAGACGCCAGCGCTCGGCGCCGACCGCGCTGCCCGAGACCGAGTAGTAGATGCTGCGCAAGGTCTTGCGCGTGTCGGCGGCCAGTTCACGGTCCGGCTTTTCCACCTGTTGGAAGTACAGGTGGTGGTAGCCCTTGCCCTTGGCCATCGCCCGCAGGCCATCGGTGGGCCTGATCCGGCCGCGCAGCGGCACCGGCGTGTTAAGCATGACGAGCGCGCGAAACAGATCGGGTCGCAGCATGGCGCAGGACTGCGCCACCCAGGCACCGAGGTCGTGGCCGATGACGATCGCGGTGGTTTCACCCAGGGCTTGCATCAGGCCGACGATGTCGCCGACTGCCTGGCTCATGTCGTAGGCCTCGATGCCACTGGGGCTGTCGGACATGCCGAAACCGCGCAGGTCAGGTACGACTACCCGGAAACCAGCCGATGCCAGGGCCGGGATCTGTCGCCGCCACATGTACCAGAGGTAGGGGAAACCATGCAGGAGGATGACCAGGGGACCCTGGCCCTCCTCGACGTAGTGCATCCGGATGCCGTTGACGTCGATGAAGTGGTGGGCGAACGCGTGCGGGTCGTCTACGTCCCTGAATGCCAGGTCGTGGGAATGTTCCAAGTTCATCGCAGGACTCGTCGAATTGTTGTTGTGGAAGGATTAGCTTGACGAGGAGGGAGCGGCTGGGCTTGGCTATTCAGGACACTAACTTGTCAAAGTGGGACAAAGGTGGCTGCATGTCCAACCTGATTCGCAGTGCCAGTCTGACCGATTACGAGTACATTGCCCGCTCGGTCGGGCTGGACCCGTTCCGGATGTTGCGGCTGGCCAAATTGCCAGCTCGAGTGCTTGACGATCCGAATCTCCTGATCAGCATCGATCCGGTCTGCTGGCTGTTGGAAGAGTCGGCACGCCTTTCCGGCCAGGAAGCATTCGGCCTGCTGATGGCGGAGCGCCGAAGCCTGGCCGACCTGGGCATGCTGGCCCTTGTGATGCGCGAGGAGCCCACCCTGCGCGCGGCGATGGAGTCATCTGCGCACTACATGCAGATTCACAACGCAGGCGTGCAAATGTGGATGGAGAACTCCGGAGACCTGGTGCTGCTGCACGTGGACATGAAGCTGAAGCACCAGGGACTTTGGCGTCAGGCGGTCGAGATGTCGACAGGCATTGCTGTCCGATCCTTTCGGGCGCTGGCGCGCGAAGCCTTCAAGCCGGTGACCATCTGCTTCAGCCATGGCCAGCCCGCCAGGCTCGACGTCCATCGCCGGGTGTTCGGAACTGCACTCGACTTCGAGCAGGAGTTCAACGCCATCGTCTGCCGAGGCCTCGACGTGGACATGCCGATCGCCGCGGCCACACCCAAGCTCAATCGCGAGGTGAAACGCTGGCTGGATATGCAGTTGGTGGACTCAGGCGATGAGCCCCTGGATCAGGCGCGGCAAGTCATCAGAATCCTGCTGCCCACCGGAACCTGTTCCGTCGAGCGCATCGCCCAGCACTTAGGAATGCATCGCCGCACGCTCAGCCGGCGCCTGGCGGAAGTCGGCGAGAGTGGCATGTCGGTGGTCAATGCGGTCCGCTCCGAACTTGCCGAGGAGTACCTCACGACCAGCAAGCGCAAGCTCTTCGAAGTCGCTGGCTTGCTAGGTTTCGCATCGGGCGCCGAATTTTCTCGCTGGTTCCGCGGCCAGTTCGGCATGTCTCCGTCGGAGTGGGCCGCGCAGAATCGCGAGCGGACGGCAGCGGGAGTCTCCAACATTGCGCCGCCCGCAGCCAAGAAGCGTTGAGGAAGCCGAACACGCATCCGCCTTCTTTGTCTCAACATGCCAATATGTTGTCCCGTCTTGCAAAAGTCAGGGCGACATTAATCCCTAGTCTCTCTCCAAGGGTCTGAAGCGGTGCCATTGGCTCGCTGCTGATCCTGTCTAAGTCTGTCGGATATGCCAATGCATGCCGGCGCACATCCAGAGACTGGAGATTTCAATGACAAAAACGACTGCTTCTCTAGACGGTTGTCCGCAATCCAAGCCCGTGGCACCGGCGATCGTCCGCCCTTCGATCCTTCAGCATTCGATCAAGGTCGAGCTTTGCACGCCCAGCATCGGCGCCGAGCTCAGCAGCATCAGCCTGGCCGACGCAGCCCGGGACCCTGACATGATCGCGGAAATTCGTGCGCTTTGGCTGAAGCACAAAGTACTGTTCTTCCGCGACCAGGATATCAGCCCGATGGAGCAGCAGAGTTTCGCCGCGCAGTTTGCCGAGCTGGAAGCCCACCCCCTTGCGCCAAGCCATCCGGAGGCAGACAAGCTGCTGCTGCTGTATCGCAATCTCGACCCGAGCAAACCGAAGAACTACGTCGAAAAAGCCAGTCGCGAAAACATCTGGCATGCCGATGTCACCTACAAGAAGGCGCCGCCTCGCGGTGCAGTGTTGCGTTGCGAAATGGGGCCGGAGACCGGCGGCGACACCATGTGGTCGAACATGGTTATGGCTTACGAAAAGCTGCCGCAGGCCATCAAGGCGCGGATCGACGGTTTGTACGCCAAGCACGGTGTCGAGCAAGTCTTTGGCGCGCAGTTGCCGCTCGAAGAGCGACACGCGATGGCCGAGAAGGTCCCTGCGGTCGAGCACCCGGTTGTACTTACCCATCCAGAGACGGGCGAAAAGGTTCTGTACGTCAACTCGGCGTTCACGACTCACTTCTCGAATTACTTCAACTTTGAGGACATTCGCTACGGCCAGGACTTCCTGCCCGAGGCCCATCACCTGCTGCACTACCTGACCTCACAGGCGGCAATTCCGGAGTATCAGGTACGCCTGAAGTGGCGACCCAATACCGTTGCGATGTGGGACAACCTGCTTTGTCAGCACTACGCAATAGCCGATTACGGCAACGCGCCGCGCAAGATGCTCCGCGCGACGTTAGCCGGCACCCCCCTCATGTAATCCGCCCAGCTCCCTGTTCCGGTGTGCGCACACATCGCCGGCAGCCGGGAGCTGTCTCTGGCATAAACGAAAGAGGAATTAGTCATGCTTTTCCAACAAGTTGAAACCGCCGTCATGCATGGCGAATCGCTGCCTTGGGTTCCTTTCACTCCCTACGCAGACAACGTATTTCTGAAGTACTTCAAGCTCGACCCGATTCGCGGCGAGATCATCACCCTGATGAAAGCCCCAATCGACATGGTACTGCCGAAGCACCATCACTCCGGCACCGTCATCGTGTACACGATGGAAGGTCAGTGGAAGTACAAAGAGCACGACTGGGTCGCCGGGCCGGGCAGCATCGTCTACGAGACTGCTGCATCCAGTCACCAGCCGGAGGTGGTCGCCACTGGCGATGCCGAATATGTGCTGACGCTGGTTGTCGTGACCGGAGACCTCGTCTTCGTCGACGAGAATGACAAGGTCATGGCCATCGAGAACTGGAAAACCGCGCTTCAGCGCTATCTCAACTACTGCGAGGCGAACGGGATCGAACCTCAGGATCTCACCGCCTTCCGCTAAGCCGAGTCCGACTCTCGGCGCCAATTCGATTGACGAAGCCGGCGCCGAGCTTGCTTATCCCGATCGTTTCTCTTTCCGCAGCCTGCCTGGTGCCGGTCCGAGGCTGAACGGTTCCCTGCCAATCGCTTGCCGGTGCAATAGCGCTGAGGACTACCTGGCAGGCTGTCCTGGTCTGTTTGCGTGATGCGCGGCTTGGCTCCTTTTAGTCGCGCTTTTTTATTTCCGAGAGGTGCACACCAGCATCTCCATAACAACAAAAAGCGGAGCAACGCATGAACAACAACAAGAATCACACCCTCGACCTGCGCAGGTGCCTGCTCGCCTCGGCCATCGCCGCCGGGATGGGCGTGCCGGTCGGGGTGCAGGCCTTCGAGGTCGACACCGGCAACCCGGACTGGTCGGTACGTTTCGACAACACCGTGAAGTACAACTATGGCGTGCGCACCGAGAGCGCGGACAAGCGGATGCTGGGCACGCCGAACAACAACGACGGTGACTACAACTTCCGCAAGGCCGGTACCAACATCACCAACCGTATCGACCTGC
>NZ_JBHSOU010000061.1:0-398 GCF_042656385.1 Pseudomonas sp. GCM10022186 | reverse complement strand
GGCAACAAGGGCTTCCGCGTCAGCGCCGCCAGCTGGTACGACAAGGCCTACGACAACACCGGCTCCAACTCCAACCCCTTCGTCAACGGCAACGAGGCGTTCTCCACCATCGTCGGCCAGCCCAGCACGACCAACCCGGCATTCGGCAGCCCGCACCTCTCCAACTACGCCCAGCGTTACTACAGCGGCCCGTCCGGCGAGATCCTCGACGCCTTCGTGTTCTACAGCACCGAAGTGGGCGACGAGTCGATGTTCAGCATCAAGGCCGGCCAGCACAACGTCTACTGGGGCGAAACCATCCTCAACCCGGTGCATGGCATCAGCTACGGCCAGTCCGGCCTGGACCTGGCGAAACTCTCCGCCGCCCCCGGCACCGAGGCCAAGGAGCTGTTCGTTCC
>NZ_JBHSOU010000060.1:342621-366843 GCF_042656385.1 Pseudomonas sp. GCM10022186 | reverse complement strand
GGCTCTGCCTGCATCTAGTGTCGAGACTGGCTGTATCCCTGTAGGAGCGAGCTCTGCTCGCGAAGTGCTCCGGTTCGCGAGCAGAGCTCGCTCCTACGAGGTGCTTGGCAAATCGTAGTCCGGATGAAATCCGGGAACGGCGGTGGGACTTTCCCCGGATTCATCCGGGCTACCGACGGCACTTGCTCCACCGCAGCGCGCACCATACGCACCAACCGCCGCCCTCTCTCCCCATGAAAGGCCGAAATAAACCCGCCCTGGCTTCAACCCAAATCACCTAAGCCAGGCGACCAGCTGCCTCGCCGTGATTCCGATCAGCCACCATACTTCGCGCTGAGCGAGCAGGGCCTACTCACTCATCCATGATTGCCTCCCGCAATGCCCCCATCTGCCATCGATGATCGGGGCGTCGTCTTGGTGTGCCTGCCGTGCCGCCAGGAATTCGCGCGGACGCAATTGGAGGGAGTAGTCGCTTCGCCGGTGCCGGGCCCGGATATGCAGGGCGCAGCACCGGCTTCTCGATCTGTATGTAGTGGAACAACAGCGCTTGCGCTGTGGAAGCTGATTCCGCAGTTGCATGAACGACAAGAAGAGGTTCCGTGATCATCAACGCCGGTTCGATGCGGGCAATAAACATCGGAGTGATTCGACGAATCTTGATTTCGGCTGTCGCGTGCAGGGTGTCGGCGGGCAGGCTTCCGACCGACGGACAGAGCGGCAAGGGCGGGCAACTGCCGCCCCCGTTGCGCGCATTGGGACACAGCAAAGCAGCACTGTGCCTCCGTCCACCCGAAAACCGAACTCGTGCTCGGGAAGACAGCCATGCATACCATCCGCAACACCCTGGTGGTAGTGGATCCGCAGCAGCCTGAGGCCCTGGTCCTGAACCGGGCCAGAATGATCGCCAGCGCCACCCAGTCGCACCTGCACCTCCTGGCTTGCGACAGGCACCGCGACCATTCCTCCCACCTCGACGACCTGGGAGGAACGCTGGAAAAGGAGGGGTTCAGCGTCAGCGCCGAGCAGGCCTGGCACCACAACCCGCACCAGACCATCATCGCGGTGCAGCAGGCGCAGGGCTGCGGACTGGTGATCAAGCAGCACCTGCCCGATAACCCCATCATGAAATCCATCCTCACCCCGGAGGACTGGAAGCTGCTGCGCTACTGCCCCAGCCCGGTGCTGATCGTGAAAACCGCCAAACCCTGGAGCGACGGCACCATTCTCGCCGCCGTCGACGTGGGCAACAGCGATATCGAACACCGCGTGTTGCATGCCGGCATCGTCAGCCACGGCCACGACATCGCCAAACTGGCCGGCACTACCCTGCACATGCTGAGCGCCCACCCCTACCCCATGTTCTCGGCGCCGGACCCGGTGTTCCAGCGCAAGGAAAGCATCCAGGACTTCTACCGCGCGCAATGCAGGACACTGCAGAAGGAGTTCGGCATCGACGACGACCGCCTGCATATCGAAGAAGGTGCGGCCGATATCCTCATTCCCCAGATGGCCCACAAGCTCAATGCCGCGCTGACGGTAATCGGCAATGTGGCCCGCACCGGGCTGACCGGCGCCTTGATCGGCAACACCGCCGAGATGGTGCTCGACACACTGGAGAGCGATGTCCTGGTCCTCAAGCCGGACGACATCATCACCCACCTGGAAGAACTGGCAGCCCCGGCACAAGGCCCCCAGGAGCAGGCGACGCTGACGTCCTGGCCCTACAACCACCATAACCATCGGCTTTAGGAGGCCTGCGGCTCGTTGGTCGTGGCGGTACGGCGTTATCGACCAACGAGCACGTAGCTACGTAGGATGGGTGGAGCGGAGCGATACCCATGCGGACAGGGCTGATGGGTATCGCAAGCTCGCGGAACGCCGCCCGGCCCATCCTACGAACTTCATCCTGCTAGTCGGGCATTTCGATCGTCACAGGCAGAGCCGCTGACTCAGCCGGCCGCGTGGGTGGGGATAACTTCTGCGTGAAGCTTGATGCCGAGAGCCCGCGTCACCTTGAGGATGGTCGCGAAACTCGGGTTACCTTCACCCGACAGGGCCTTGTACAGGCTTTCGCGTCCGAGGCCAGTATCTCGCGCCAGCTGCGTCATGCCCTTGGCTCGGGCGATGGTGCCCAGCGCCCTGACAATGAACGCCGTATCGTCGCCGGCCTCCTCGATACAGGCTTCCAGGTAGAGCGCCATGTCCTCATCGGTCTTGAGGTATTCGGCGCTGTCCCATCTACGCAGTTTGACGTTGGTCATGCGGACCTCCTGAAGCCGACGCGCGATGCCGATCGCGGCCAGCCCGATCGATACGCGCCTGAATGCGCATGATGGTCCCCCAGCACAACGCCCGAGGCGACACCGGGCGTTGCCAAGCCGCCCGGGCGAGGCTATGGTGCGGCCGTCCTGGCAAATTCCAGGACCGGGTTTGGCGACCCGATTCGCAAAAGGCGCACAGGCGCCCACCATCCGATTGCAGGCGCTTTTTTGTGTCCGCAAAGTCGTGTCATGGCGGCTGTGCGCGGGAGACCGAAAGGTCTGCCGGGTTCCTTTTGCCCCGGTTCGCCAACCTGCGCACAGCTGCCACCCTAAATCGTTTGGCGACGATTCGTGGCAGCTCCCAAGCAAAAGGAGCTTTGCCCATGTACACCCGCACACCAGCAAGCAATACACGCGTCTGGCCTGCCACCATCGCCCTGGATCAGATAACCGCCGGAGGTGAGCCATGACCACCTTCGCCCGCATTGCCGATCTCCAGGGCGACCGCCTCCTGACCGCCGGCTACGCCCTCAGCACCATCGCCGACCTGCTGGGCTGCGACGGCCTCGAACACCACCTGAGCGACCGGGACCTGAAAGGCCTGCACCACGCCGTCAAGACCATCTCGGAGCTGATGAAGTGCTCGGCGATGGACCTGTACAAGGTTGCCGACAAAATCGACAGGCAAAGCTGAAAGGTGCATGGCCAAGGCACCAGGCCATGGCCCGCCCCAGGAAAAACAAAAAGCCCCGCAGAACCTGCGGGGCTTTTTGTCTGGATCATGGTGCCGGTAAGAGGAATCGAACCCCCGACCTTCTCATTACGAATGAGCTGCTCTACCGACTGAGCTACACCGGCGAAGTGGCAAAATTAGCATCTGCCACAGCGCGGTTCAACAAGTAATCTAACTTACTTGCACTACATCTATCCCATCGCCCCCAAAAATTCATTTTTACTGACTGAAGGCACACTTATCGGCCTGCGGCAATGGCCGCTTCTGCCAATTCTTTTGCGGGACGATATCCCGTAATTAGCTGCCCATTTCCAAAAATGATGGTTGGTGTCCCCTGAACACCAACAAACTGCCCCAACTCATACTGTCCCGCCACTGGATTGACACAATCCACTTTCCTAAGCTCGTCACCGTCAACAGCCTCATCCATAGCCGCTTGACGATCCTTAGCACACCAGACAGCTACCATAGTCTTGTACGCTTCTGTATCCAGGCCTTTTCTCGGGTATGCCAAATAGCGCACGGTAACACCTAGAGAATTAAGCGTCTCAAGTTCCTCATGCAGCTTGTGGCAGAACGGACACTCAACATCCGTAAAAATCGTAACCTGGGCTCTTTCCCGCTCAGCGCGGTAAATCACTAATTCACTTTCAGGAAGTGATTTAACCATTTCGGCCAAGCGCTTAGCCGTAAGCTCTGCAGTTAAATTTCGAGCACCACTCTCCTGCACCTCATACAAGTAGCCTTGCATTAGGTATTTCCCATCCGGGCTACTGTATAAAACACGCCCGCCACGAAGCTCAACTTGATACAACCCAGGAAGTGAGCTTGGCGCAATTCGCTCAATTGGCGTTGTCAAGCCAGAACGCTTAACCGCCGATGATATATCCTCGACAGACCCCGCATTTGCAACCATCGCAAAGAGAGCAAAAACCCAGAAAAATACCTGCCTCATCTCAGCCACCAAAAATTGGATCACGCCCAACGAAATACGCCCGCTGTTCGCAGGCGTATTCCGAGGCGACAGGGATTAGCGGAAGTTTTGAGGAACTACCGCATCAGGGCAGGTAGTAGCGGTACCGTTCCACCCCTGAATTGGTGCAGGAGCCACAACCAATACGTTTGCTGCGTCGGTGGGAGTCAGCACCAAGTTGCATGCAGCTGCAACACCAGCAGCAGTTGTAACACCCACGGTAATCACGCCACCAGCGACAGTGGGTGCGCTACAGAACTGAGTTGCAACGTTGGTGCAACCTGCTGCCGCGGCGCTCGCAGGAAGGCCGGCACCGGGGTTGGAAGAATAGGTTTCGGTTACGGCTGCCTTACACGCAGCGGCCAAGCCCGCACACTCAGTAACACGAGCGCGAGTCGTATAATCTTGATATGCGGGAAGCGCAATCGCAGCCAAAATGCCAATAATGGCAACCACGATCATGAGTTCGATGAGGGTAAAACCTTTTTGAGCCTTCATATGCAATCTCCAATTGGTGAAGGTCGGCTGACCTGATCATCCTCCTGCATAGTTCATGCCACGCAACCACAAATCTTCTTTCATCCATCCATCTGGTAAAACACTACTCAGTTAGCCGATTGACCAACGACAGAAGACACACCCTACCCAGACCCTCACAGACAAAAACTGACCCATTTTGTCACCCTCAACAGCCATATTTGGCGCCGCAGATCAACTACGTTATAAGGCAATGTCACAACTGGCAGACTGATGCTCACCATGACCGAGACCGCCCCCACGCTATCTGGCCTGGCCAAACAACTGGTGCTGACCAACCTGCTCGACGAGCGGAGCGCCCTGCAGGCCAATACCCAGGCTCAGCGCAACAAGATCCCGCTGATCACCTACCTGGTGCAGAACAAGCTGCTGAAAAGCCGCGACCTGGCGGAGATGGCGGCTGAGCAGTTCGGGGTGGCTTTCCTTGACCTGAGCTGCATCGATAAGGATGCCCAGCCCAAGGAACTGGTCAGTGAAAAACTGATCCGCCAACATCGGGCGCTCCCCTTGTGGCGTCGTGGCAACAAGCTGTTCGTTGGCATCTCCGACCCCACCAACCACCAGGCCGTCACTGATATCCAGTTCAGTACTGGCCTGAATACCGAGGCCATCCTGGTCGAAGATGACAAGCTGGGCGATGCCATCGAGAAATTCTTCGAAAGCGCCACCAATGGGATGGAGGACCTGGGGGATGTCGACCTGGATGGCATCGATGTTGAGGCGGTCGATGACGACAAGAAAGACAGCCCAGGCGGTGTAGATGCCGACGATGCCCCAGTGGTGCGCTTCGTCAACAAGATGCTGCTTGATGCGATTCGCGGTGGCTCCTCGGACTTGCATTTCGAGCCCTATGAGCGCTCCTACCGGGTGCGCTTCCGTACTGATGGTATGTTGCATGAGGTGGCCAAGCCGCCGATCCAGTTGGCCAGCCGTATCGCCGCACGCCTCAAGGTAATGGCCGCGCTGGATATTTCCGAACGGCGCAAGCCCCAGGACGGCCGGATCAAGATGAAGATTTCCAAGACGAAATCCATCGACTTCCGCGTCAATACCCTGCCCACCCTCTGGGGCGAGAAGATCGTGATGCGGATCCTCGACCCCACCAGCGCACAGATGGGCATCGATGCCCTGGGTTATGAGGAAGAGCAGAAAGAGCTTTATCTCGCCGCCCTGAAGCAACCCCAGGGCATGATCCTGGTCACCGGCCCCACCGGCTCGGGCAAGACCGTTTCCCTCTATACGGGCATCAATATCCTCAACACGGTAGATATCAATATTTCCACGGCCGAAGACCCGGTGGAGATCAACCTGGAAGGGGTCAACCAGGTCAACGTCAACCCCAAGCAGGGCCTGGACTTCGCCCAGGCCCTGCGCTCCTTCCTGCGCCAGGACCCGGATGTGATCATGGTCGGCGAGATCCGCGACCTGGAGACCGCCGAAATCGCCATCAAGGCGGCCCAGACCGGGCATATGGTGCTCTCCACCCTGCACACCAACAGCGCCGCCGAGACCCTGACCCGCCTGCGCAATATGGGTGTGCCGGCCTTCAATATCGCCACGTCGGTGAACCTGATCATCGCCCAGCGCCTGGCACGCAAATTGTGTAGCCATTGCAAGAAGGAGCTGACCATTCCGCGGGAGACCCTGATCGAGGAGGGCTTCCCGGAGGCAAAAATCGGCAGCTTCAAGCTTTATGGCCCCGTGGGCTGCGATAACTGCAACCAGGGTTACAAGGGCCGAGTGGGTATTTATGAAGTGGTTAAAATCACGCCGGCCATGCAGCAGCTTATTATGGAGGAAGGCAACTCCATCCAGATCGCCCAGCAGGCGCGCCGCGATGGCTTCAATGACCTGCGAACCTCGGGCCTGGTTAAAGCGATGAACGGCATTACCAGCCTGGAGGAAGTCAACCGCGTGACCAAGGATTAACCATGGCGGAAAAAGCGCTTAAAACCAGTACCTTCGCCTGGGAAGGCACCGACAAGAAAGGCGCCAAGATCAAGGGCGAGATCAGCGGACAGAACCCGGCACTGGTCAAGGCCCAGCTGCGCAAGCAGGGCATCAACCCCACCAAGGTACGCAAGAAGTCCCCTTCCCTGCTCAGCGCCGGGAAGAAGATCAAGCCCATGGACATCGCCCTGTTCACCCGGCAGATGGCCACCATGATGAAGGCGGGTGTGCCGCTGATGCAGTCCTTCGACATCATTGGCGAAGGCTTCGAAAAACCGGCCATGCGCACCCTGGTGAATGAGGTCAAACAGGAAGTGGCCGCCGGTAATAGCCTGGCCAATTCTCTACGCAAGAAGCCGGACTATTTCGACGAACTCTATTGCAACCTGGTGGACTCTGGCGAACAGGCCGGCGCCCTGGAAACCCTGCTGGACCGTATCGCCACCTACAAGGAAAAGACCGAGGCGCTAAAGGCCAAGATCAAGAAGGCGATGAATTACCCAATTGCCGTGGTAGTGGTCGCCATCATCGTTTCCGCCATCCTGCTGATCAAGGTGGTCCCTCAATTCCAGTCGGTTTTTGCCAACTTCGGTGCGGAACTCCCGGCCTTCACCCTGATGGTCATCGGTCTTTCCGAAATCCTCCAGGAATGGTGGTTCATCGTCCTGCTCGGGTTCTTTGTCGTCGGCTTCGCGATCCAGCAGGCCCATAGGAAATCGGCGAGTTTCCGCGACTGGGTCGACCACACCGTACTCAAGCTGCCGATCGTCGGCGATATTCTCTACAAGTCCGCCGTTGCCCGTTTCGCTCGAACTCTCGCCACCACTTTCGCCGCCGGCGTCCCCCTTGTGGATGCTCTCGACTCCGTAGCAGGCGCCAGCGGCAATGTGGTGTTCAAGAATGCCGTGCTGAAGATCAAGCAGGACGTATCCACCGGTATGCAGTTGAACTTCTCCATGCGTACGACTGGAGTTTTCCCGGCAATGGCCACCCAGATGACCGCCATCGGCGAGGAATCCGGCGCACTGGACGAGATGCTCGACAAGGTTGCCAGCTTCTACGAAGCGGAGGTAGATAACGCCGTAGACGGGCTCACGTCCTTGATGGAACCGCTGATCATGGCCGTCCTTGGCGTGCTTGTCGGAGGCCTGATCATCGCCATGTACCTCCCCATCTTCCAACTCGGCAACGTCGTCTAACCATGCAATTGATCGACTTTCTGGCCAGCCACGCGCTGGCCTTTGTTTTGCTCGCCCTGCTGCTCGGCCTGTTGCTGGGCAGTTTCCTCAATGTGGTGATTTACCGCTTGCCGCAGATGATGTTCCGCGATTGGCAGGAGCAAGCGCGGGAGGCCCTGAGCCTGCCGGAAGAGCCCAAGGGACCGGTGTTCAACCTGGTGCTGCCGAATTCCCGCTGCCCCCACTGCAGCCATGAAATCCGCGCCTGGGAAAATATCCCGCTGGTCAGCTATCTCGCCCTGGGCGGCAAGTGCTCGGCCTGCAAGGCCCCCATCAGCAAGCGCTACCCGCTGGTGGAACTGGCCTGTGGCCTGCTCTCGGCCTATGTGGCCTGGCATTTCGGTTTCGGCTGGCAGGCCGGCGCCTTCCTGCTGCTGACCTGGGGCCTGCTGGCGATGAGCATGATCGATGTCGACCACCAGTTGCTGCCCGATGCGCTGGTGCTGCCGCTGCTCTGGCTGGGCCTGATCCTCAATAGCCAGGGCCTGTTCACCAGTCTCGATCACGCACTCTGGGGCGCGGTGGCCGGCTATATGAGCCTGTGGTCGGTGTACTGGCTGTTCAAGCTGGTGACCGGCAAGGAAGGCATGGGCCATGGTGACTTCAAGCTGCTGGCCATGCTCGGCGCCTGGGGCGGCTGGCAGGTGCTGCCGCTGACCATCCTGCTGTCGTCCCTGGTGGGCGCCGTACTGGGGTTGATCATGCTGCGTCTGCGCAACCAGGATACCGCCACGCCCATCCCCTTCGGCCCCTACCTCGCCATTGCCGGCTGGATTGCGCTGCTCTGGGGTGATCAAATAACGGCGACCTATCTGCAGTTCGCCGGTTTCAAATGAACAAACCCTGGATTCTTGGCCTTACAGGCGGCATCGGCAGCGGCAAGAGCGCCGTCGCCGCCCATTTCAGCGATCTCGGCGTGCACCTGGTGGATGCCGACCAGGCCGCGCGCTGGGTGGTGGAGCCCGGCCGCCCGGCCCTGGCGAAGATCGCCGAGCACTTCGGCAGCGAGGTCTTGCAGGCCGACGGCCAGCTGGACCGCGCCGCCCTGCGCCAGCGCATTTTCGATAACGCGGACGAGCGCCGCTGGCTGGAGGGCCTGCTGCACCCGCTGATCGGCCAGGAAATCAGCCAGTACCTGGCGCAGGCCGAATCCCCCTATGCCATCCTCGTCTCGCCGCTGCTGGTCGAGTCCGGCCAGCACCGTTTCACCCAGCGCGTATTGCTGGTGGACGCCCCGGAAGCCATGCAGGTGCAGCGCACCATGCAGCGGGACAAAGTGCCCGAAGAGCAGGTCCAAGCCATATTGAAGGTACAGGCCAGCCGCGAAGAGCGACTGAAGCACGCCCACGACGTACTGCTCAACGACCGCGACCTGAGCTGGCTGCGTGCCGAGGTGGAGCGCCTGCACAACTTCTACCTGACCCTGCGAGGAGGCCAGCCATGAGCCAACCCGTCACTGTGGAGTGCCCGACCTGCGGCGCTCCGGTGGAATGGGGCCCGCAAAGCCCCTCCCGCCCCTTCTGTTCCGAACGCTGCAAACTGATCGACCTTGGCGCCTGGGCCGCCGAGGAGCATGCGATCCCCGGCAACGATCTGGAAGACGACCTGTTCTCCGGCGACCTGCCGCCCCGCGAGCATTGATTGCTGTTTCGGCCATTTACCGGGGACGGTAGGAATTCGCAGGGTGCGCTGTGTGCACCCTGCGCCTACGAGTGGTTTCCTGGTGCGCACAGCGCACCCTACATCGGCGCTCCCTGCATCAGCGCTCAAGGGCGCATGAAGCCGTAGTCGCGCTCCGGGTCGAGGTTGTCGGCGAGGAAGGTCAGTTCCTGCGCCAGATCCTCCGCCGAACGCAGCTCCGCGCTGCGTTCGACCACTGCGCTCAGCAGGGCGCGCAAGGCCAGCTCTTCGGTAAAGCCAACCGCCTTCGCGGCTTCCAGGTTCTGCGCAAGAGCGGTCCGCGCCCAATTGTGAATGCCCATCTCGTCTGCTCCTTGGTTCCGGTGGATAGAAAAGCGCTGCACGGATTCCCGCCCGGCCGTAGGGTGGACCACGCTTCACCGGTCCACCATTCGGGGTCCGGCCGGGCCCTGTTGGTGGATGTAAAAAGCGACATCCACCCTACACACGGATTCCCGTCTGGCCGCCCTTACGCAGGCCGGAGTTCCGCGTAGGGTGAAAATCCACAGGGTGGATTTCCACCATCCCCATGGACCAGCAGCACTCTAGCGAGCGACGCCCCACGATAATTGACCCGGGTCAGGTCCGGGGGCGGGATCGAGCGGGTGAATCTCCGGCCATCAGCCGTAGGGTGGACCACGCTTCACCAACAAAAGCGCTGAAGGCTGGAGGCTGGAGGCTGGACGAAAAGCGGGATGTGGGGGCGAATTCATTCGCGAAGGGCCGCGCAGCGGCCCCGTAGGGTGGACCACGCTTCACCGGTCCACCTTTCGTGGTTCGCCCGGGCTCCGCTGGTGGATGTAAAAAGCGACATCCACCCTACGCACGGGGACAATTCGTTCAGCCTCCAGCCTCCAGCCCCGTAGAGCCCACCCTACGCACGTGGATGCCCCTGAATGAGCCCCGCCCATCAGCGGGGGTCGTCGTCCTTCCAGGGCGCCTGGAGGTAACGGGTGCGATTGAAGGTTTCCAGCCACTCGGGGCAGAACACCACCAGGGCGGTCACGGCGGTGCCGTTGATGAAGGCCTCGGGAAACATCACCAGCCAGAGGTAGCCGATGAAGTCTTCCAGCCAGGGCGGCATGGGAAAGACGCCGTCCACCCACAGCACCCCGAGCCCGATGAGGACGCAGAGCAAGGCGGCCAGGGCGGCGGGAAAGAAGCCGCAGCAGAAGATGTACACGAACAGGTTGCGCGGCTGGTAATGCTCCACCCACTTGGCGCAGAGCTCGGTGACCAGCACCGGCAACAGCACCAGCAGCGCGCCGTTGACGCCCAGGGCCGCCAGGTCCTGCTTGCCCAGCGCCAGCAGGCCCAACTGCGCCGTCAGGCCGCCCAGCACGGCCAGGGGCCAGTCGAGCAACAGGGTGACCGCGGTCATGCCGATGAAGTGAAAGGACAGGCCCGAGGCGAAGTCCCGGCGCAGCAGCCAGAGAATGAAGAGCACCAGCACGGTGCCGAACACCAGGTGCTGGCGACGGGAATCGCTGAACAGCTCGACCCAGGGCGCACGCCAGATGGCCCAGGCCAGCACGGGTAGATAGATGGCCCAGCCGAGGGTCAGGGATTCCGTGGAGAGGAGTTCGGCAGCGATCACGGCACCAGGGACTCCAGCGCGGCACGCAGGGCGGCGGCATCGGCGAACTCCCGCTGCTCGGCGAGCTTGCCGTGGTCGAGCCGCAGCCAGAGCACCCGGGATGCCTGGCCGGGGTAGCGGCTGGCGACGCGGGATTCACGGTCCAGCAGGACGCGGTAGTTGTAGTCGCGCATGGCGGGAACGGCGAAGAGCCTGGACACCAGCGCCGGCATGCGGCTGATGTCGGCCAGGAACACCGCGCGGCGGCCTTCCAGGTAACCCTTGGGCTGGCCCTCCAGCGCTGCCTTGACCAGCTTGGCGCCGTCCATGTCGCGGGCCACCAGCAGCAGCTGCAAGCGGTCGTCCAGGCTGTAGGGCTGCTCGTACTGATCCAGCAGGGTCCAGGGGGCCAGGCGCTCGCCGACTTCCAGCGCCTGGCTCAGGGTCGCCAGCAGGCAGAGCATCAACCCAAGGCAGATCCGCATCGATTCAGTCTCCAGTGGTCGAGTAGACCCGAATGTCCTCACGCTCCGACCAGCCCGGCTGCATCTGCCAGAAGGCCAGCGCCTCCGGCGCCTCCTCGAGCACGAACACATGGGACTTGCGGATACCCAGCTGGGCCAGGCGACGCAGCGCTTCCTGCAGCAGCGCCCGGGCCCAGCCCTTGCCGCGGTACGGCACGTCGACCACCAGGTGCTGCAGGTAACCCCGACGCCCGTCATGCCCGACCAGCAGGCTGCCCGCCACATGGCCGCGCTCGTCCTCGAGCAGCAGGCTGAGGCTGGGATTGCGTTGCAGGTAGGCGCAGAAGGGCTCCAGCTCGTCCTCCGCGCGCAGGCGGATTCCCGGCGTGCGGCGCCAGAGTTCGAGCAGGTGGACGTGGTCGGCAGCGGTGATCGGGCGAATGCGCATGGCGGGCTCCCGGCAGGTTCTGGAAGTTTACACTGCGCTGGCGGACGTCAACCTGCGCGCATTTGTCGCGACGGCACCGCCGCAGAGTCGTCGGGGGTACCCAGAGCCCGGGCCGCAGGGCTAAGCTGCGGAACATGAACGAGTCCGACTACCTGCGCCTGCTCACGCGGCAGGCCGAGCAAGCCAACGACTTCCTGTCGAACGCGCGCAAGTGGGAACGTGAGCGCTGGGTGTGCCAACGGCTCCTGCAAGCGCTCAACCTGTCCTATCGCCTGGAGGATTTCACCACCGGCCAGGAGCCACCGGACGTGCAGTTCCGCGAAGCCAACTTCGAGGTCTTCTTCGTGCTGGACGAAGGCCGCCGCCTCAACGAGGAATGGCGCGCCGAGCTGGAGCGGCGCCGCAGCGCCTTCTCCCTCGCGCAACTGGTGCGCCGGGAAAGCCGCCCGAGGCGCATCGCCGCCGCCGAGCTGCAGGCACGCCTGGCGCCAACGCTGCGCAAGAAGGCGCGCAACTATGGTGAACGCGGCCTGGACCCGGGCGATCTCGACCTGCTGGCATTCGTCAACCTCAAGCGCGCGACCCCGGACTTCAACAGCCCTTTTCCACCACCCACGGAATACCTGCGCCAGGGTTGGCGCTCGCTGTCGCTGGTGGGGCCGAACTTCGCCCGGGTCCTGTTCGCCCACCGGGACGCGCCGGACTTCCTGCGCAACAATCTCGGCCGCACCATTCTGTTCGACGTGGGGATGGGCCTGTAGCCGCGCCCATGCAATTTTCCCCCGCCGCGCGTTGAGCCCCCGTGAATTCGCCGGCTAGAATGCCCGTCATTCCAAAGTCGAGGCCCCCCATGCCCAGCCGCCTGACGCCCGAAGACCAACAGAAGGTCGACCAGTACCTGAACCTGCCGCAGCACCAGGTGGAACGCCAGCCGTTCCGCCCGTGGCGCCTGCTGTGGATCGTACTGGGCGTGGTGATCGCCCTGGGCCTCCTCAGCCGCCTCCTGAGCCGACTGGTGCTATGAGCTGCCTCCTGCGCTCGCCCTCGGCGAACAAGAATTCCTATAGCCTTGTGAGACCTTCCCATGTCCCATCGCATCGTGATCGTCGGCGGCGGCGCCGGCGGCCTGGAGCTCGCTACCCGTCTGGGTAGAACCCTCGGCAAGAAAGGCCTGGCCAAGATCGTCCTGGCCGACGCCAACCTCACCCATATCTGGAAACCCCTGCTGCATGAAGTGGCTGCCGGTTCGCTCAACTCCACGGAGAACGAGCTGAACTACGTGGCCCAGGCCAAGTGGAACCACTTCGAGTTCCAGCTCGGCCGCATGAGCGGGCTGGACCGCCAGCGCAAGGTCATCCAGCTGGCCGCCACCCATGACGAGGAAGGGCGCGAGCTGGTGCCGGCACGTGAACTGGCCTATGACAGCCTGGTCCTGGCGGTCGGCAGCACCACCAACGACTTCGGCACCGAAGGCGCGGCGCAGCACTGCATCTTCCTCGACACCCGCGAGCAGGCCGAGCGCTTCCACCGCCAGATGCTCAGCCATTACCTGCGCGCCCATGCCCAGCAGAACGCCAGCGACCAGATCAGCGTCGCCATAGTCGGGGCCGGCGCAACCGGTGTGGAACTGGCGGCCGAACTGCACCACGCCGCTCGGGAACTGGCCGCCTACGGCCTGGACAGTATCCAGCCGGAAAACATGCGCATCACCCTGATCGAGGCCGGCCCGCGCGTGCTGCCGGCCCTGCCGGAACGCATCAGCGCCCCGGTGCATCGCACCCTGGAAAAGCTCGGCGTCACCGTGATGACCGGCGCCGCGGTGAAGGAGGTGACCGCGGACGGCCTGCTCACCGCCCAGGGCGAGAAGATCGCCGCCAGCCTCAAGGTCTGGGCCGCCGGCATTCGTGCGCCGGCCTTCCTCAAGGACCTCGACGGCCTGGAAAGCAACCGCATCAATCAACTGGTGGTGCGCCCTACCCTGCAGACCACCCGCGATGACGATATCTTCGCCTTCGGCGACTGCGCCGCCTGCCCCCTCGGCGACGGCAGCGAACGCAACGTCCCACCGCGGGCCCAGGCCGCGCACCAGCAGGCGTCGCTGCTGGTCAAGGCGTTCAAGCTGCGCCTGCAGGGCCAGCCCCTGCCGGACTACCAGTACCAGGACTACGGCTCGCTGATCTCGCTGTCGAGCTTCAGCGCCGTGGGCAATCTGATGGGCAACCTGATGGGCAGCGTGAAGCTGGAAGGCTGGCTGGCGCGGATGTTCTACATCTCGCTCTACCGCATGCACCAGATGGCGCTCTACGGCGGCTTCCGCACCTTCCTGCTGATGCTCAGCGACCGCATCGGCCGCAGCACGGACCCGCGCCTGAAGCTTCACTGACCGGGCAGGCCTGCTTGGCGAATGAATTCGCCCCCACAGGGTGTAGCCCGGAGGCGGTGCGGCGCCGGCGCGAGTCACCCCTCTCCCTTCAGGGAGAGGGGCCGGGGGAGAGGGAAATGAGCCTCGCTCGGACCTCCAGGGGCAGGCCTTCGGCCTGCTTGGCGAATGAATTCGCCCCTACAGGGTGTAGCCCGGAGGCGGTGCGGCGCCAGCGCGAGTCACCCCTCTCCCTTCAGGGAGAGGGGCCGGGGGAGAGGGAAATGTGCCCCGCTCGGACCTCCACGGGCAGCCCTTCGGCCTGCTTGGCGAATGAATTCGCCCCTACAGGGCTCGGTGTCGGGCGGGGCGCCGATTTGCTCCCCTCTCCCTCCGGGAGAGGGGCCGGGGGAGAGGGATGCCGTGCCCCGCTCGGACCTCCAGGGGCAGGCCTTCGGCCTGCTTAGCGAATGAATTCGCCCCCACAGGGCTCGGTGTCGGGCGGGACGCCGATTTGCTCCCCTCTCCCTTCAGGGAAAGGGGCCGGGGGAGAGGGATGCCGTGCCCCGCTCGGACCTCCAGGGGCAGGCCTTCGGCCTGCTTAGCGAATGAATTCGCCCCCACAGGGTGTAGCCCGGAGGCGGTGCGGCGCCGGCGCGAGTCATCCCTCTCCCTTCAGGGAGAGGGGCCGGGGGAGAGGGAAATGAGCCTCGCTCGGACTTCCATGGGCAGCCCTTCGGCCTGCTTGGCGAATGAATTCGCCCCTACAGGGTGCCCAGCGACAAATGCAGCAAAACGGATAACCAAAAACAAAAAAGCGGCGAGGCTTTCGCCTTGCCGCTTCTTCGGACCTCCCGGGAGGTCTTTTATGGTGGGTCGTGTAGGATTCGAACCTACGACCAATTGGTTAAAAGCCAACTGCTCTACCGACTGAGCTAACGACCCAAATTTGAGGTGGTCGGGGTAGAGAGATTCGAACTCCCGACATCCTGCTCCCAAAGCAGGCGCGCTACCGGACTGCGCTATACCCCGTCTGGAAGTTGGCTCCGCGACCTGGACTCGAACCAGGGACCCAATGATTAACAGTCATTTGCTCTACCGACTGAGCTATCGCGGAACTTCGGTCTTCCAACTCATCAGCGCTTTCCGTTTTAGTTCGGGATCGCGTTGCTGAGGCGCGCCATTTTACGTATCGCGAACTCGCTGTCAACCCCCAAAAACACGAATTCCGACAATGACTTGCAGATGGCCGTCCAAGTGCTATACCTGAGCCGTGGCGAGAGTGTTGCAGGTCGTGGTCGCGACCGGTCTCCCTACAGGACGGCTATGAGCAATCAGGATCGACCCCCACCCCCTCCAGGCCCCGTGACGACCCTGTCCAGCCGCGGTATCCAGCCTCGCTTCAGTGAATTGGTGCAGAGCTGCCGCAAGCTGGTGATGAACCGCCTCGCGGAACATCTGACCGGTGTCTTCGGCCAGGTCGACGACACCCTCTTCGAATGCGCCGAGAAGGCCGAGAACAACCAGGTCCAGACGCTGTTCTTCGACAGCATGCGGGACATCCGCAAGCAACGTCCGCAGATCGAGCGCGCCTACCACCAGCGCATCGCCAAGAGTTTCGAGGATTTCCTCAGCGGCAAGCTGAAGCCCGAGACGGATACCGGCGATCTGAGCGCCGACCATTTGCAACTGCTGGGCAACGACGAATACGAGGAAAACCTGCTGGTCACCAACATGGTCAGCCGGGTGAAGGCGCGCTGCGCGCAATCCCTGTTCGCCCTCGACCAGCGCCTCGCGGTGCTCAACGGCGGTCGCAAGCTGGGCGACGACGACAACCCCTTCGGACCGCAGGCCGTGGCACTGGCCTTCCGCGAGGCGCTGGAGCCCTGCCCGTTTCCGCTGCGGATCAAGACCATCCTCTACATGCTCTTCGACCAGCATGTGATGCAGGGCCTGGACAGTGTCTACGAGGCCCTCAACCAGCGGCTGGTCCAGGCCGGGGTGCTGCCCAACCTCAAGTACAGCGTGCAGCGCTCCACCAGCGTTCCCCATCCGCAATCGGCTTCCGCCGGACAAACACCGCCCGGCCAGGCGCCACAGCAGCCGACGCAACCCCAGGCCGGCGCACAGCCCAGCGGACCGCTCGACTTGTCCGCCGCGCCGCCCAGCGACCCCGGCCAGCTCTTCAGCGGCCTGGCCAGCCTGCTCGGCGAACGCCGCCTGCACCACGGCGACGCGCCGCTGCCCGGCGGCACACCGAGCATTTCCAGCTTCGCTCCGCGCGGCGCGACCCGGACCTACAGCGCCGCGGAACTCCTGGAAGCCCTGAATCGCCTGCAGCAGCAGTCCGCCCAGGACCTGGCCAGCAAGCTGCGCCAGCCCCAGCGCGTCGAAGGCCTGAAGGCCGAACTGCAGCAGCAACTGGAAAGCCACAGCCATCTGCCCGGCCAGCAGAAACTGCCCGACTACGAAGCTGACGTGATCGACCTGGTGGGCATGCTCTTCGACTTCATTCTCGACGATGACAATCTGGCTGATGTCTACAAGACCGCCCTCTCCCACCTGCACACGCCCTATCTGAAGGTCGCCCTGCAGGACAAGGCGCTCTTCACCCAGCACCATCACCCCGCTCGCCGGCTGCTCAACAGCATGGCCCAGTCGGGCGTCCTCTACGCCGGCGAAGGCGAGGAGCGCGGGCTGCTGGCGAAGATGCAGTGGGTGGTGGAGCGTGTCGTCCACGGTTTCAGCGGCGACCTGCTGCTGTTCGACAGCCTGCTGGACGAGTTCAACGAATACGTCGGCACGCTGCGGCACAAGGTGGAGCTGCGCGAACAACGCGCCGTGGAAGCCGCCAAGGGCCGCGACAAGCTGCTGGGCGCCCGCCAGCAGGCGGTGGACGTGATTGGCCGGCTGCTGGCCGGCCGCGAGTTGCCGGGCATCATCCAGAACTTCCTCGAACTCACCTGGACCGATGTGCTGGTCTTCGTCCTGCTTCGCCATGGCGACCGCAGCAACGAATGGCAGCGCTCGGTGGAAGTGGCCGAGCAACTGGCCTGGAGCGGTACTCCGCTGGATGCCGACGGCCGCGCCCGCCTGCAGCAGATGCGCATCCCCATGCTCGAGGACCTGCGCAAAGGGCTGGAGCTGCTGGGCGGTTACCACGAGGACGGCATCCGCCGCCTGCTCCAGGACCTGGTGGCCTGCCAGCACGCCGTGCAGTCGCAGCAGCCCCAGGTCGCCGCACGCATCCACAGCCCGCTGCCGGAGAGCAAGCTGGGCGAGATGCTTGGCGAAGATGCCGAACTGGCCAATTCGCCTCGGCCAGCCAACCTGACCAGCCGCGCCCAGCTCTTGATGAAGGAACTCGCCCAGGTGGAGTTCGGCACCTGGTTCGAATTCATCGACGGCCCGGAATCCCGCGCCCTCAAGCTTTCCTGGTTCAGCCCGACCACCCACAACTACATGTTCGTCGATCACAGCGGCCAGCGCGTGGCGATCGTGCCCATCACCCAGCTGGCCCAGGACATGGACCAAGGGCTGGTACGCCTGGTGCCGCCGGAGCGCAGTGCGCCCCTCGTGGATCGCGCCATGAGTGCCATCTACCGGGTCTTGCAGCGCTTTACCGGGCGCACCGCCTGAGTCTGCCTAGGAGTTCGCCATGGAAGAACGTCGCCAGCACAGCCGCCACGCCACAGAACTGCAGCTGGAGGTTTTCGATCTGCATTCAGGGCAGCGCCTGGGCCGCATCGTCGACCTGTCCATGGACGGCTTCATGCTGCTGGGCGAAACGCCGCTGGTCGCCGACTCGGTACTCGAATGCCGCCTGGTGCCCCTGACCTGGGTCGAGGGAATAGAGGAAGTGCGCCTGGGCGCCGACTGCCTGTGGACTCGCTCGGGCGAGGACGAACGCAACTGCTGGGCGGGATTCCACATCATCGACCTGGCGGAGGACCAGGCGGCCATCCTGGCGACCCTGCTGGAATTCATTCGCGCGCCGTAAGACAAGCACACCTGTCAATCCCGCCGATGGGTTTCGCTCCGCTCTACCCATCCTACGGCTCGCCTGAGGCTCTGTGCGCGGCTAGTGCCGTAGGGTGGACCACGCTTCACCGATCCACCTTTCGGAGTTCGGCCAGGCCCTGTTGGTGGATGTAAAAAGCGACATCCACCCTACACAAGGCCCCATGGCTTTCTTTTCGAGATGGCCGTCAGCTGAAGACGATGTCCTCGCCTTCCACCCTGGCGGTGATGCTCGCACCCGGCGCGAACTGGCCGGCCAGGATCTGCTGGGCCAGCGGGTTTTCGATCCAGCGCTGGATCGCCCGCTTCAGCGGACGGGCGCCATAGACGGGGTCGTAACCCACGGCGATCAGCTTGTCCAAAGCCTCCCGGCCCAGTTCCAGGCTCAGCTCGCGCTCGGCCAGGCGTTTGCGCAGGCGCTGCAGCTGGATTTCGGCGATGCCGCCGATCTGTTCGCGGCCCAGGGGCTCGAACACCACCACTTCGTCGATCCGGTTGATGAACTCGGGGCGGAAGTGCAGGTTCACCGCATCCATCACCGCGGCGCGCTGGGCCTCGCGGTCGCCCACCAGTTCCTGGATCTGCGCGGAGCCCAGGTTGGAGGTCATCACCACCACCGTGTTGCGGAAGTCGACGGTACGGCCATGGCTGTCGGTCAGGCGGCCGTCTTCCAGCACCTGGAGCAGGATATTGAAGACGTCCGGGTGGGCCTTCTCCACCTCGTCCATCAGCACCACGGAATAGGGTTTGCGGCGCACGGCCTCGGTCAGGTAGCCGCCCTCCTCATAACCGACGTAGCCGGGCGGGGCACCGATCAGGCGAGCCACGGAGTGCTTCTCCATGAACTCGGACATGTCGATGCGCACCAGTGCCTCCTCGGTGTCGAAGAGGAATTCGGCCAGCGCCTTGCACAGTTCGGTCTTGCCCACCCCGGTCGGGCCGAGGAAGAGGAAGGAGCCGCTGGGCCGGTTAGGGTCGGCCAGGCCCGCGCGGGAACGGCGCACGGCGTTGGCGACCGCGACCACGGCTTCGTGCTGGCCGATGACCCGCTTGTGCAGGCCCTCTTCCATCTGCAGCAGCTTCTCGCGCTCGCCTTCCATCATCTTGGCCACCGGGATGCCGGTCCACTTGGAGACCACTTCGGCGATCTCTTCGTCGGTGACCTTGTTGCGCAGCAACTGGTTCTCGGTCTTGCCGTGCTGGTCGACCATCTGCAGGCTGCGCTCGAGGTCCGGAATCACGCCGTACTGCAGCTCGGCCATGCGTTGCAGGTCGCCCTTGCGGCGCGCGGCCTCCATGTCCTGGCGGGCCTGTTCGATCTTCTGCTGGATCTGCGCCGAGCCCTGCACCTCGGCCTTTTCCGACTTCCAGATCTCTTCGAGGTCGGCGTATTCGCGCTCGAGCTTCTGGATGTCTTCTTCCAGCTTGGCCAGGCGCTTCTTCGCCGCGTCGTCCTCTTCCTTCTTCAGCGCCTCGCGCTCGATCTTCAGCTGGATCAGGCGGCGATCCAGGCGGTCCAGGGCCTCGGGCTTGGAGTCGATCTCCATGCGGATGCGGCTGGCGGCTTCGTCGATCAGGTCGATGGCCTTGTCCGGCAACTGGCGGTCGGTGATGTAGCGGTGCGACAGCTTGGCCGCGGCGATGATGGCGCCGTCGGTGATGGTCACGCCGTGGTGCACCTCGTAGCGCTCCTTGAGGCCGCGGAGGATGGCGATGGTGTCTTCTTCGCTCGGCTCGTCCACCAGCACCTTCTGGAAGCGGCGCTCCAGCGCGGCGTCCTTCTCGATGTACTGGCGGTATTCGTCGAGGGTGGTGGCGCCGACGCAGTGCAGCTCGCCGCGGGCCAGGGCCGGCTTGAGCATGTTGCCGGCGTCCATGGCGCCCTCGGCCTTGCCGGCGCCGACCATGGTGTGCAGTTCGTCGATGAACAGGATGATCCGGCCTTCCTGCTTGGCCAACTCGTTGAGCACGCCCTTCAGGCGCTCCTCGAACTCGCCGCGGAACTTGGCACCGGCGATCAGCGAGCCCATGTCCAGGGCCAGCAGGCGCTTGTCCTTCAGACCATCCGGCACTTCGCCATTGACGATGCGCTGGGCCAGGCCTTCGGCGATGGCGGTCTTGCCGACGCCGGGCTCGCCGATCAGCACAGGGTTGTTCTTGGTGCGGCGCTGCAGCACCTGGATGGTGCGGCGGATTTCGTCATCGCGGCCGATCACCGGGTCCAGCTTGCCCTCTTCGGCGCGCTTGGTCAGGTCGACGGTGAACTTGTCCAGGGCCTGGCGGGCCTCCTCGACATTCGGGTCGTTCACCGCCTGGCCGCCGCGCAGGTTGGCAACGGCGTTCTCCAGGGCCTTGCGGGTCACACCCTGGCCGAGCAGCAGCTTGCCGAGACGGCTGTTCTCGTCCATGGCGGCGAGCAGCACCAGTTCACTGGAAATGAACTGGTCGCCCTTCTGCTGGGACAGGCGATCCGCCTGGTTGAGCAGGCGCGCGAGGTCCTGGGACAGGTTCACGTCGCCGGTGGGGTTCTGGATCTTCGGCAGGTGGTCGAGTTCGCGGGTCAGGCCCTGGCGCAGGGCCATCACATCGAAGCCCACCTGCATCAGCAGGGGCTTGATGGAGCCGCCCTGCTGGTCGAGCAGGGCCAGGATCAGGTGTACGGGCTCGATGGCCGGGTGGTCGTGGCCAACCGCCAGGGACTGGGCATCGGAAAGTGCCAGTTGCAGCTTGCTGGTCAAACGGTCGATTCGCATGGGTTCGTCCTTCCTTCAGATAGCGGGCGGCACGATGACGGCGCCAGATACGAATACCCGCCGGGATGAAGCTTAGATAAGGACGATTCTGGTGGATTCAACCTTTGTGAAATTGACCGGGGTCAGGAAAGCATGGGGCTCATATATGTGCGGGGGCGAACTCATTCACTCGTACGTAGGGTGGACCACGCTTCACCGGTCCACCTTTCGCGGCTCACCCGGGCCCTGCTGGTGGATGTGAAAAGCGACATCCACCCGGTGGCGTCAGTCGGCCAGCCAGACCAGGCTGGCGAAACGGCCGGTCTGCGCGGCGCGGCGGTAGGAATAGAAGCGCGGGTCGCTGACGGTGCAGAAGCCCCCGCCGTACACGGCCGTTACACCACGGGCAGCCAGGCGGATGTGCGCCAGCTGGTAGATATCGGCCATGAACTTCCCGGCATTGGCGCTGGGCTGGAACGCCCGCTCGGTCTCGGGATGCCGGGCGACGAAGGCTTCGCGCACCTCGGGCCCGACTTCGAAGGCGGACGGGCCGATGGCCGGCCCGAGCCAGATCAGCACCTCTTCCGGCGGCAGCGCCAGGGCATCGAGGGTCGCCTCCAGCACGCCATTGGCCAGCCCGCGCCAACCGGCATGGGCGGCGGCGACCTTGCTGCCGGCGCGGTCGCAGAACAGCGCGGGCAGGCAGTCGGCGGTCAGCACCGCGCTGGCGATGCCGGGTTCGGCGGTCCAGCTGCCGTCCGCCTCATCCACCTGGGCGGGATTGGCCTGCACCACGCGCACACCGTGCACCTGGCTGAGCCAGGCCGGCCGGCAGCCCAGGGCGTCGGTCAGCGTCTGGCGATTGCGTTCGACGGCCTGCAGGTCGTCGCCGACATGGCTGCCGAGGTTCAGGCCTTCATAGGGCGGCAGGCTGACGCCTCCCTCGCGGGTGGTGACGCAGGCCTTGACCCGCGAAGGGGCGGGCCAGTCGGGCGTCAGCCAGGCGTTCATTGCTCGAAGGACTCGCGGTCCTGGCGCAGCAGGCTGAGCAGCCAGACGAAATCGTCGGGCAGCGGCGATTCCCACTTCATGCGTTCGCCGGTCACCGGGTGGTCCAGTTCGAGGAAGCGCGCATGCAGGGCCTGGCGCGGGAAATCCTTGAGGGTCTGCACCAGGGTCGGGCTCGCGGCCGGCGGAATGCGGAAACGCCCGCCGTAGACCGGGTCGCCCACCAGCGGAAAGTTCACATAGGCCATGTGCACGCGGATCTGGTGGGTACGGCCGGTTTCCAGCTTGACGCGGGTGTGGGTGTGGGAGCGGAAGCGCTCCAGCACGCGATAGTGGCTGACCGCCGGCTTGCCACCGGCGACCACGGCCATGCGCTGGCGCTGCTGGCCATGGCGGCCGATGGGCGCGTCGACCTTGCCGCCGGAGGTGATCACGCCGACCACCACCGCCTCGTAGACGCGGCTCACGCTGCGGGCCTGCAGCTGCGCCACCAGGCTGGTGTGGGCTTCGAGGGTCTTGGCCACCACCATCAGGCCGGTGGTGTCCTTGTCCAGGCGGTGGACGATGCCTGCCCGCGGCACGTTCTCCAGCCCCGGCACATGGTGCAGCAGGGCGTTCAGCAGGGTGCCGTCGGCATGCCCGGCGGCCGGATGCACCACCAGGCCGGCCGGCTTGTCCAGCACCAGCAGTTGTTCGTCCTCGTAGACGATATTCAGCTCGATGTCCTGGGCCACCCACTCGCCCTGGGATTCCTGCTCGGCGTTCAGCTCCAGCTGCGCACCGCCATAGACGATGTCGCGCGGACGCAGCACGCTGCCGTCGACGGTGAGGAGTCCGTCCTTGATCCAGCCGGCGAGGCGGGACCGGGAGTGCTCGGAAAAGAGTTGCGCAGCGACCTGGTCAAGACGTTGCCCGCCCAGTTCGGACGGCACTTCGGCGCTGAGTTGGATGACTTGCTTGGTATTGGAGGACATGTTCGGGAACAGAGGGGGCGCAGCCTTTGGTTTCGGTTACGCGCTTGTGGTTAAATACCGCGTCTTTGTCCCGGGGTTCCGGGGCGCCCATCATAACAGGACGGCTGCAGCCAAGACAGCCAGCCGTCACAGGGACGCAAGCCGCCATGCAAGTGAAACACCTGCTGCTGATCGCCACTCTCGCCCTCACCGCCGCCTGTTCTTCCAACAAGGAAGTGGTGGACGAGAACCTGAGCGAGGCCGAGCTGTACCAGCAGGCCCAGGCCGACCTGGACAACAACAGTTACACCCCCGCCGTCGCCAAGCTGAAGGCCCTGGAATCCCGCTATCCGTTCGGCCGCTACGCCGAGCAGGCCCAGCTGGAACTGATCTACGCCTACTACAAGAACGTCGAACCCGAGGCCGCCAAGTCCGCCGCCGAGCGTTTCATCCGCCTGCACCCGCAGCATCCGAACGTCGACTACGCCTACTACCTGAAGGGCCTGGCCTCCTTCGAACAGGATCGCGGCCTGCTGGCGCGCTTCCTGCCGCTGGACATGACCAAGCGCGATCCCGGCGCCGCCCGCGACTCCTACAACGAGTTCGCCCAGCTCACCACCCGCTACCCGAACAGCCGCTACGCCCCGGACGCCAAGCAGCGCATGATCTACCTGCGCAACCTGCTGGCCGCCTACGAAATCCATGTCGCCCACTACTACCTGACCCGCCAGGCCTATGTCGCCGCCGCCAACCGGGGCCGCTACGTGGTGGAAAACTTCCAGGAGACCCCCGCCGTCGGCGACGGCCTGGCCGTGATGATCGAGTCCTACGAGCGCCTGGGGCTCGACGAACTGGCGGCCTCCAGCCTGGAAACCCTGAAGCTGAACTACCCGGACCACCCGAGCCTGGTGGACGGCCAGTTCGTGCCGCGCGAAGAAGAGGCCGACAACCGCTCCTGGCTGGCCAAGGCCACCCTGGGCCTGATCGAGAGCGACGCGCCGCTGCCCCCGGGCGAGACCCGCGCCGCCCAGGACGTGATCAAGCAGTACGAAGACGCCAAGGAACAGATTCCGCAGGAACTGCTGCCGGAAAACCAGGACGAAGTGCAGGAAGAAGAGCCGGAAGAAGAGCCCCAGTCGAAAGCCGACGACGGCGGCCGTTCCTGGTTCAGCTACATGACCTTCGGGCTGTTCGACTGACGCATTGCCCAAATGAAAAAGGGAGGCCCGATGGCCTCCCTTTTTCATTCCAGGCCCTGACGGCGCCTTGTGGGAGCGGGACCCTGGTTGC
>NZ_JBHSOU010000060.1:277905-342444 GCF_042656385.1 Pseudomonas sp. GCM10022186 | reverse complement strand
GAGGGAAATCGTGCCCCGCTCGGACCCTGCAGGGCAGGCCTTCGGCCTGCTTGGCGAATGAATTCGCCCCTACAGGGCGGTGCCGTGTCAGCCGTGTAGGGGGATAGCGCTTTTCTATCCACCAGCGAGGCCACGCAAGACACCGATGGTGGAAATCCCAAAAGGGATTTCCACCCTACGACCGGGGCACAGGCAAGCCCGTCAATCCCCCAGCCGCCACCCCGAGGTGATGGGATAACGCCGATCCCGGCCGAAGCCCCGTTGCGTCACCCGCACACCTACCGCCGCCTGGCGCCGCTTGTACTCGCTGCGGTCGACCATGCGCAGCACGCGGTTCACCGTGTCCGTATCGAAGCCCTCGGCGATGATGGCGTTGGCCGACAGGTCATGCTCGATATAGAGCTTGAGGATCTCGTCCAGCACCGGATAGGGCGGCAACGCGTCCTCGTCGCGCTGCCCCGGCGCCAGCTCGGCCGACGGCGGGCGCTCTATCACCCGGGGCGGGATCACCGGCCCCAGGCTGTTACGGTACTCGGCCAGGCGGAACACCAGGGTCTTGGGCACGTCCTTGAGCACATCGAAGCCACCGGCCATGTCGCCGTAGAGGGTCGCGTAGCCCACGGCCAGTTCGCTCTTGTTGCCGGTGGTCAGCACCAGGCTGCCTTTCTTGTTGGAAATGGCCATCAGCAAGGTACCGCGGCAGCGGGCCTGCAGGTTCTCTTCGCTGGTGTCATGGGCATGGCCGTCGAAGACCGGCGCCAGCACCTGCTGGTACGCCTCCACCATCGGCGCGATCGGCAGCACCCGGTAAGCGACGCCGAGCAGGCGCGCTTCGGTTTCGGCATCCTCCAGGCTGATCTGCGCCGTGTAGTGGTAGGGCATGGTGACCGCCTCGACCCGCTCCGGGCCAAGGGCATCCACCGCCACCGCGAGGGTCAGGGCCGAGTCGATGCCGCCGGAAAGCCCCAGCACCACGCCCCTGAAACCGTTCTTCTGCACATAGTCGCGCACGCCCACCACCAGCGCCTGATAGACGCTCGCCTCCAGGTCCGGCAGCTCGGCGCAGTGGGTCCGCCTGGGCACCCAGCACCCGTCCTGGAGTTGCAGGTCCACCGGGAACAGGCCTTCGACGAAGGCCGGCGCCCGCTGGGAGATCATGCCGCCGGCATCCATGACGCAACTGCCGCCATCGAACACCAACTCGTCCTGGCCGCCGACCTGGTTGACGTGGATGATCGGCATTTCCCCCTCGGCAACCCGCTCGGCCAGCACTTCCTCGCGCTCCAGCTGCTTGTCCAGGTGGAAGGGCGAGGCATTCAGGCTCAGCATCAGCTGCGCGCCGGCGGCGCGGGCCTGGGCCATGGGCTCGGGGTCCCAGATGTCTTCGCAGATGGACAGGGCCACCGGCACTCCCTTGATATCCACCACGCAAGGCTGCCGGCCCGGCTCGAAGTAGCGCTTCTCGTCGAACACCCGGTAGTTGGGCAGGCGCTGCTTGTAGTAGGTCGCCAGCAGCTGGCCGTCGGCGATCACCGCGCAGGCGTTGTAGCGCAGTTCGTCCTCCAGCCAGGGATAACCCACCACGAGGTAGATGCCGCGCACCTCGTCACGCAGCCGTTGCAGCCCCCGCTCGATACGGCGCTGCATGCTGGAACGCAGCAGCAGGTCTTCCGGCGGGTAACCGCACAGGGACAGCTCGGGGAAAACGATGGCATCCGCTTCCCGCGCCTCGCGGGCGGAGTTCGCTTCCTCGATTATCCGCTCGACATTGCCCTGCACGTCCCCGGCACGGAGATTGAGCTGGGCCATCACGATTCGCAGGCTTTGGCGCATGGCCACCTCCCGAGGATTGTCCAACGCATCGAATGCGTTTCAACGCCACCATACTCCGCCCGGTCCGCAGCGGATACCACGGAAGATGCGCCAGCGTGCGGCCCGTCTCTGTGCGCGGACAACCGGCTTGGCTAAACTGCCAGCTTTCCATCGAGAAGAGAGCACCTTCGGCATGTTTCGCCTGCTGTTCTGGATTGCCGTGATCTTCGCCGCCATCTGGCTGTGGCGTCGCTTCAAGACCCCTTCCAAGCCCCGCCCCGCACCGCGCCAGCAGGAAGACACCCAGCCCATGGTGCGTTGCGCCCAGTGCGGCGTGCACGTGCCCCGCGCCCATGCGCTGTCCCGGGACGACCGCTGGTACTGCAGCCGGGCTCACCTCGAGCAGGACCAGAGACCTGGTGAGCATTGACGCCCTCCCCGCCCCCAGCGCGCTGAGCGCCCAGGGACGGCGCATCTTCCGCCTCTACAGCCTGTACCGGCTGGTGATCGGCATGGCCCTGGTGCTGCTGATCTCCAGCGAACTGGACGACCGCCTGCTCGACCTGGCGAGTCCCGAGCTGTTCCAGAACGCCAGCTGGTTCTACCTGGGCCTCAATGCCCTGATCGCCGCGCTGGTCCCGCGCCCGCGGAGCATGGTGCAGGTATTCAGCCTGGCCCTGGTGGACGTGCTGCTGCTGTCCTGCCTGTTCTTCGCGGCCGGCGGCACGCCCAGCGGCATCGCCAACCTGGTGGTGGTCTCGGTGGCCATTTCCAACATCCTGCTGCGCGGGCGCATCGGTCTGCTGGTGGCGGCGGTGGCGACCATCGCCCTGATCTACCTGACCTTCTACCTCAGCCTCAGCCACCCCCAGGCCAGCAGCCAGTTCGTCCAGGCCGGCGGCTTCGGCGCCCTCTGCTTCGCCGCCGCGCTGGTCATCCAGGGCCTGAGCCGGCGCCTGCAGCTCAGCGAAACCCTCGCCGAACAGCGCGCCGCCGATGTCGCCAACCTGGAGGCGCTGAACGCGCAGATCCTCGAGCGCATGCGCACCGGCATCCTGGTCATCGATCCGCGACACCAGGTCCTCCTCGCCAACAACGGTGCCCAGGCGCTGCTGGGCCAGAACGAACTGGTGGGGCAGCAGCTCGACAGCCAGTGCCCGGAACTGCTGAAGAGCCTCGAACACTGGCTGGCCAACCCCACCTTGCGGCCACAGGGTATCCAGGCCTTCACCGACGGCCCCACCCTGCAGCCGAGCTTCGTCCACCTGCAGCGGGGCAACCAGCAGAACACCCTGATCTTCCTCGAAGACATCTCCCAGATCGCCCAGCAGGCCCAGCAGCTCAAGCTCGCCTCCCTCGGCCGCCTGACCGCCGGCATCGCCCACGAGATCCGCAACCCCCTGGGCGCCATCAGCCATGCCGCCCAGCTGCTGCACGAGTCCGATGAGCTGCAGGGCCCCGACCGGCGCCTGGCGCAGATCATCCAGGACCACTCGCGCCGCATGAACCTGGTGATCGAGAATGTGCTGCAGCTGTCCCGCCGCCGCCAGTCGGAGCCGCAGCTGCTCGACCTCAAGTACTGGCTGACCCGTTTCGCCAGCGAATTCCGCACCTCTGCCGGCCCCGACCAGACCCTGCACCTGACCACCCACGGCAGCACCCTGCAAACCCGCATGGACCCGCACCAGCTGACCCAGGTGCTGACCAACCTGGTGCAGAACGGCATGCGCTACAGCGCCAAGAAGCACACCCGGGGCCAGGTGTGGCTCAAACTCTTCCGTGATACCGAAAGCGACCTGCCCGTGCTGGAGGTGGAAGACGACGGCGAGGGCGTGGCGCCCGAACAGGTGCACACTATCTTCGAGCCCTTCTTCACCACCGAAAGCAAGGGCACCGGCCTTGGCCTGTACATCTCCCGCGAACTCTGCGAGAGCAACCAGGCGCGCCTCGACTACAAACCGCGCGAACACGGCGGCAGTTGCTTCCGCATCACCTTTGCCCATCCGCGCAAACTGAGCTGACCATGACCCGACAGAGAGCCCTGATCGTCGACGACGAGCCCGATATCCGCGAACTGCTGGAGATCACCCTGGGGCGGATGAAGCTCGACACCCGCAGCGCCCGCAACCTCAAGGAAGCCCGCGAGTGGCTGGCGCGCGAGCCCTTCGACCTGTGCCTGACCGATATGCGCCTGCCCGATGGCAGCGGCCTGGATCTGGTGCAATTCATCCAGCAGCGCCACCCCTTGACCCCGGTGGCGATGATCACCGCCTACGGCAGCCTCGACACCGCCGTGAACGCCCTCAAGGCCGGCGCCTTTGATTTCGTCACCAAGCCGGTGGACCTCGCCCGCCTGCGCGAGCTGGTCAACACCGCCTTGCGCCTGAGCGCACCGGAAGACGGCGAAGCGCCGGTCGACGGCCGCCTGCTGGGCGCATCGCCACCGATGAACGCCCTGCGCAAGCAGATCCAGAAGCTCGCCCGCAGCCAGGCGCCCGTCTACATCAGCGGCGAATCCGGCAGCGGCAAGGAACTGGTGGCGCGGCTGATCCATGAACAGGGGCCGCGTGCCGAACGCCCCTTCGTGCCGGTCAACTGCGGCGCGATTCCCTCGGAGCTGATGGAAAGCGAGTTCTTCGGCCACAAGAAAGGCAGCTTCACCGGCGCGGTGGAAGACAAGCAGGGCCTGTTCCAGGCGGCCAACGGCGGCACGCTGTTCCTCGACGAAGTGGCCGACCTGCCTCTGCCGATGCAGGTGAAGCTGTTGCGCGCCATCCAGGAAAAGGCCGTGCGCGCCGTCGGCGGTCAGCAGGAGGTGGTGGTGGACGTGCGCATCCTCAGCGCCACCCACAAGGACCTGGCCGCCGAAGTCGCCGCCGGCCGTTTCCGTCAGGACCTCTACTACCGCCTGAACGTCATCGAGCTCGGTGTGCCGCCGCTGCGCGAGCGCCGCGAGGATATCCCCCTGCTGGCCGAAACCATGCTCAAGCGCCTGGCCCAGCAGAGCGGCCTGCCGGCCGCCCGCCTCACCGCGGAGGCCCTGGACAAGCTCAAGTGCTACCGCTTCCCGGGCAACGTGCGCGAGCTGGAGAACATGCTGGAGCGCGCCTACACCCTCTGCGAGGACGACCAGATCCAGGCCCGCGACCTGCGCCTGGCAGAAGCCACCGGCGCGGCCGAGGCCGGCGAGGCCAACCTGGCGCAGATCGACAACCTGGAGGACTACCTGGAGAACATCGAGCGCAAGCTGATCATGCAGGCCCTCGAGGAAACCCGCTGGAACCGCACCGCAGCGGCCCAGCGCCTGGGCCTGACCTTCCGCTCCATGCGCTATCGCCTGAAGAAGCTGGGTATCGACTGATACCCGGCCGACCGTAAGGTAGATAGCCATGCAGGATGGGGCGGGCGGCGTTCCGCGAGCTTGCAATACCCATCAGCCCTGTCCGCATGGGTATCGCTCCGCTCCACCCATCCTACGGGGCCACGTGGCAGCCATGTAGGGTGGATAGCGCTTTTCTATCCACCAGCGAGGCATCGCAAGGCACCGACTGTGCCAGGCCATCGAAGCGCAAGCCCCTCTACCGTCTACCAGCACTGGGCGACCGTCCGCGTGGCGTTGGCCAGGGTGCGCTCGCCGGTGTGGCTGATCTGGAAGTCGCCGCAAGGGTCGCCGGCCATGCTGCCGGCACGGGTGGCACGCAGCTGGAAGGTGGTGGCGGTCGGGGCGCCCTGGGCGGCGATGGTGTAGTTGGCCGCCCCCGAGGCCGGCGCCTGGGTGGCGAAAGCATCGGCAAAGTTGCCTTCGGAATCCAGATAGGAGCCGTGGGTGGAGTAATAACGCTCCAGCGCCTGCGCCCCCTCCATCAGGGCCGCCTTCACCTCGGCGCGCTTGCCCCGCCGCACATGCTCGGTGTAGTTGGGGTAGGCGATCGCGGCGAGGATGCCGATCACCACCAGCACGATCATCAGTTCAATCAGGGTGAACGCCTTGCTGCTTTTCATCGAATCTGGTTCCAGGACTGACGGCCTTCGAGAACATTGAGGGTATTGGCCGCCGGGATGCAGTCATCCACTCCGGTGCCGCGGCACAGCCAGTACTTCTGCGGATCGATCAGGTCGAACGAGCCGGTGGGTATGCTGCCGGAAGAACCGATGCCGGACGGCGGGAGCTTCTGGCCACCGACGGTGACCATGTCCGCATCGGTGAACTTGCCGTCCTTGTTCAGGTCCAGCAGGACATAGTTGAGCCGCCCGCCGCTGGCCAGATCGAGCACCATGGTCCAGCCGGAACCACCGGCCAGGCAGGGGTCGGCAGACGGGATGGCGGTTTCGACGACCAAGCGATTGAGCAGGATGCGCGGCGCGAATATCACCCGCTCGCCCTGGGCGCCCTTTACCGGCGAGGTCAGGTCGAGATACCAGCCGCGCTTCCTGCTCCAGTCAATGGTGGTGGCCGGTGCGTCGAGCACCCGCACATCGCGATCGAAGGCCTCGCCCTCGAACAGGATCGAACGTTGCTCGAGGTCCGACCGGCCGCTGAAGGCGGTGGAGGACCCGTTGCTCGCCAGCTTGTCCCAGATGCCATAGAAAGTCTGTCTGGACGTGTCGGTCACATCACCCGAGGTGTAGAGCCGGCCGGTGCCGAAGTAGACGATGACGCCCTGCGCCACGCCATCGGGGTGATAGGCGATTTCCGGCTTGACGGTGATCGGCTGTGGCGTGCCCGCGGTATCGGTGGCGATGTACAGCGGCTGCGGCTTGCTGGCGGAGCCCAGGCCGACCTCGAAATCGCCGGCGCCGGTTCCAGAGCCCTTGAGGTTGAATTTCCACAGGTTGCCGCCGAGGTCGCCGGCATACACGTCCTTCACGTAGATGTTGCCCGAGCTGTCGGTGGCGTACACGAAGGACGGGCTGGACAGGCCGCCCGTGGCCTTGCCCGCGCGCACCTTGTTCACCGCGCCGGTGGCCAGGTCGACGATGAACAGCACCGAGTCATCATTGGTGCTGCCATAGCCGTTGCCGAAGATCGCCACCCAGTTGCCGTCCTTCATGCGCCCGACCAATGGCTCGCCGAAGTTGTAGCCCAGGTCGGCGTCGTCCTTGATCTCCCACAGCACCTTGCTGGCGCTGAATCCGGTGCTGCCGGAGGCGTCCGTGACGTCCAGGGCGAAAACACTCTTGCCACCGGCGCCGAGGCTGCCGAGCAGCACGGTACGCCAGGCACCGTTCAGGCGGGCGTCGCGGATGTGCAGCTTGCCGTCGACGAAGTAGCGGTGCTTGTAGTCGCTGTTGGCCAGGAGCTTGACGTTACCCAGCACGCCGTTGGGCATGTAGGCGAAGAGTTCGTTGCCGTTGTTGGCGTTGAAGGCGTGCAGGAAGCCATCGTTGGCGCCGACGAACAGCACCGGCGACCTGCTCGACTTGGCGGCGACGAACTCGGCGTAGGTCTGGTCGCCGCTGGCGACCGGTACCCGGCCATGGAAGCCCCAGTCCTGCCTGTTCGCCAGCACCAGGGTGGAGTTGACGATGTCGCCGAGCAGGGTGGAGCGCTTGCGCAATTTCCTGCCGGCCGGCGCCTCGTTCGTGCGCTCGCCCATCAGGTAGTTGAACAGCACCTCATCGTTATTGAAGTGCGCCTTGAGGTCCGCGCTCAGGCCGGCCCAGTTCAACGCCTGGCCATGGTTGGCGCCTGCCGCGCCGTCGTGGGTGAACAGGCTGCGGGAGCTGCGCCCGAGCTTCTGCCCCGCCTCCCAGACCTCCTCGAAAACGATGCCGGCGCTGGTCTGTTTGGGCTTTTTCGCCAGCAGTTTTCCGGACCAGTCCGCGCTGGTGTAGAAGGCCTCATAGACCAGGGTGTTGCTGTCCAGGCGGCGCGCATTGGGCACGGCGGAGGTGTTGGAGCCGGTACGGTCGCTGATCGACGCCAGGGTCTCGCCCAGGGCGGTGGCGAACTGCTGCGGGTCCTGGGCGCTGAAGAAACCGCCACGACCGTTGACCGCGGCGTGCAGCAGGTCATCCAGCTTCGCCGGGTCGCTGCTGGTCGGGCTGGGCCAGGTCAGCGAGGTGCCATTCTTGACTGCGGCGAATGCGGTCTGCGGGTCGATGGTGCCACTCATGCCCAGACCGACGCCGAAGGTCACCATGTGCTGCCAGAACGCGGGGTCCGCCGGATCGGTCGGCACACGGTTGGCCAGGGTGTCATGCAGGTCGCGGTTCCAGTAGTACATGGCGACGTCCGCCAGGGTGTTGTCCGCGCTGTCGCTGAACGGCGCCTTGGGCACATAGCGATAGGTCTGCCCATCCGGCCCGCTGATGGTCGGGCCGTTGCGGTTATCCACGTTGGCGCGCGCGCCATCCCTGGAGGCCGCGTCACCGTTCCAGTAGCCATCGGTGGTCAGGATGGTGTAGCTCTGGCGGCAGGCGTACTCCTTGCCGCCGGTCTGGCCCGGCGTCGAGCTCCAGGGGCCGGCCTCGTCCTTGCGCGAGAAGTATTCGCCGGCATCGCCCAGAGCCTTGCGCAGAGGCGTACCGCCTGATGCGTTGCTAGCGAAGAGCCAGTCATAGAACTCGGAGCGCCCGGTCCCCTCGAATCGGCGCACGCCGCGCGCCAGGGTATCGGTCCTGTCCGAGTCGACGGTGTTCCTGGTCAGGTTGATCGCACCGTAGCCAACCCGGACGTCCCCGGGCAACGCGGAAAATGCCTGGCTGATCCCGGCCTTGGCCGACATCATGCGGGTCCGGTAGTAGGAGAACCAGTTGGCGAAGTTCTGTTGCTCGTCGGCGCCCACGATACGCTCGGTATAGCAGGCATCCTGGCGGGGATTGCTGGCACAGCTGCCCCCGCCGGTGAACTCGTGGTAGAAGGCTGCGCCGGCACTACTCTTCGGGCCCACGGCGAATCCTTCGTAGTCGGCGCAATTCCAGTTCGAACAGCCTCTGCTATTGGGCGCGTAGTAGTCGTCCATGATCGCCATGTAGCCATTGCCGAGATTGACGGTCTGGCCCCCGGCGTATCCGTCCACGGGCGCCGCGGTGAAGCTTGCATTGGCGTAGCGCTGTCCATCGCTCTTGATCGGCGGCAGATACTGCACGGCCGGGTTGTAGTAGGACTTGTTCAGGTGGCTGGACGCCAGGTAGCGGTGACCGGTTTTCGGGCAGAAATGCAGGTTCTTGCCGGCGTAGCTGCCACGCACCTGACACTCTCCGCTGCGCTCCCAGTCCCTCGTGCTTTCCAGGTAGGCCGGGCGCAGATCGTCCGGCAGGAAGCCCCAGCGCATGGAGCCCGAGTCATCCAGGATGAACATGAGGTTGGGCTCGACCTGGCCCCCCAGGTTCAACGGCACCTGCCCGGGCACGAATGCCGCCAGGGCGCTGTGACTGACCGCGGCGGTCAGCAGGGCGGCCAGCAATGCCCGTACCGCAAAGGCGTATTTCGAGCGGATCATCCGTGTCTCCCTTCGATCAGTTCTGGCTGCGGATGGCAATGGCCACGGTGGAGCGCAGGTGCACTTCGGCATCCCCGCCGGCATAACCGGTGGCTTCGACGTTGAACAGATAGGTCCGGCTCAGGCAGTCGAACGCGCGGTTCTCGGCGATCGAGCCGTCGGTTTCGCACACGAAGGTGGTCGCGCCCCCCGATGCACCGTAGAAATTGCGCACCCGGCAGACCGGCGTGCGTGGCTGGCTGTTGAGCTCGGCGGGAGGCGTCCACTGCGCTGTCGTAACGGCCGGGCAATCGGTGCTGGCCAGGAACAACTGGGTGGGATCGACACTGGCCTCCACCTGTTGGCGCACATAGGCCTCGCCCACCCGCAAGGCGCTCTCGGCCGCCTGGAAGGCCACGTTGTAATCCCGCGCGCCGCCGGCCATGCGCTCCTGCAGGGTGCTTCCGGACATCGCCGTAACCCCCAGTACCGTCAATGCCAGCAGTGCGATCAGGCAGACCAGAAGCACCGCTCCTTTTTGCTTTTGCATGCTTATCCTTGCCTCATCAGTCGACCCGGTTGCGCAGGGCCACTACCGTGCTGAATACCTGGCGCAGGCGCCCATCCGCCGCCACCGCCGCCCCGCCGAACTGCACAGCCTGGTCCTGGGCCCCCGCTACGCGTTCGTTGCTGGCCAGCAGCAGATCGATCTTCACCGTGCGGACATCGTCCCAGCGGTTGGCCGCTTCCACCTCGGCCGGGCTCAGATAGGTCTGCACACTGACACCGTTGTCCGCCGCCACGCCGAAGCTGGTGCGCAGCGACTCCACGCCTTCCACGATCTCGCTGTTCTGCGCCGGCACCTGCGCCGCGTCGCGGACGAACAAGGCCCGGATCGGCTGCCCGCTCGCGGTGACGCGGCCGGTGTTCGCCACATAGAAGGTCCTGTGGCTGAAGCCCACCACCCGCGCCGGGGCGGTGAACTGGATATCCGAGAACTTGAAGCCACCGCATTTGGCGTTCTTGTCGTTGTTGCTCGCGGCATGGGTCAGCGTCACCTGGCCATTGCCGGACGAATTCGGCTGGTTGGTGATCCGGATGACCACCGCCTTCTCCATGTCCAGCACCATCACCGCGTGGTCCTGCTGCATACTCGGGCAATAGGCCGTGACCTTGAGATTCGCATTGAGCGAGGGTTTGAGCAGCTCGCCGGCGGTGAGAAAGGACTCGCAACCGTCATTGGCGAAGATCGCCAGCTGGTCGGTGCCCACCGCCCCGAGGCTGCCGGTTGCCGTGATGCGCTGTCCCCAGATGGGGCGGTTCATGGCGCTCCATTCCGCGGAGTCGCCTTTGGCGGCCACCACGCAGATGTCCTCCTCGTCGAGCCGAGTCCCTACCCCCACGCCCGCGGGGCGCAGCTCGGCGGCCAGGTATTGCAGGGCGAAACGGCCGTTCTCCTGCAGGTTTCCCGCCGCCCCCCGGAGGAGAAAAGTGTTCTTGTTGCTGATGAAGACCTGGAGGACCGCCAGGCTGATGACCAGGCCGATCACCATGGCCACCATCAGCTCCACCAGGCTCAAGCCGCGTTGCTTGCGCATGAGCACCCCGTCAAATCTGCGTGACGAAGGAGAATTGCTGGGCGGCGCTTCCGCCCACCCGCTCCTCGTTCCATTGCACGATCACCGTGAAGCGGTCACCGTTCTGCACCACGCCGCCATTCCCCTCCGGCAATTGCCGGGCAAGGTTGGCGCGCCATTCCGCCAGGTCCCGCTGGAAAGGCAGGCAGGTCTCCTTGGCCGGATCACAGGGCAGGTCGGCGCCGACCGCCAGGTTGTAGAACCCCGCCTGCGCATCTCCCCGCGCCGCGCGCATGCGGTCGGCCATCTCGTAGGCGAGGAAGGTCGCATGGGAGCGTACGGACGCCGTCTGGTTGGCCTTCAGCGCGGTGAGCTGCATGGCCGCCAGCCCCAGTACACCGATGGAGAAGAGCAGCACGGCGACCAGGACCTCTATGAGGGAAGCCCCTCGCTGGGACGATCCACTCATTGGCAGCCTCCCTTCTGCAGGGAAATCGAACCGGACAGCTCGATGGAAACGCTGCGATTGAAGGTGGCGCAGCCGAGCGACGTGTCCGTTATCGCCAGGTCGAAGGCCACCCTGGCTGCGCTTACCAGGCGGCCCTGGGAGTCGAAGAGAATGCTCCGCTGGCCCACGGGGGAAACCACGAAAAAGCTCAGGGCCGGGAAGCGACGCAGTTCCAGGCTGTCCCGCTCGCGCAGCAGCTGCCAGCTGCCATCGGCCGCCGGCCCCTTGAGCCTGATGGTCTGGGCCCCCTGGACCGCTTCGCGGCGCGCAAAGTTGAGCATGCCGGAGAACGCATCGAGTTCTGCCGCTGCCTGGTTCTCGCGAAGCATCTGGGAAAAGTTCGGTGCTGCCAATCCGATCAACACTGCGAGCACGACGAGCGTGACCATCAGTTCGATCAGCGTGAAACCTCGCTGCGACATTCCCTGCCCTCATTAGAATGGTCCAGACCTGCGTGAGCCGGGGCTCACGCCTCGGAGCTTCCTGCCCCGACCTTGCCGACCTTCCATGACGAGCGGTCGAAAACCAACGACCAGCGGCAATGTACGCGCGAATAGTAGCTGAGTGGTACGGTCGTTTTAAATCGCGTTTTGTGAACTGCGAGCTTGCCCACAAGATTGTAGGGGGTGGCCTGAGGGAATCGCGGTTGCGGGGCCTGCCCTCATCGATCGCAAGCCCCCGCCGCAGCTGCCTCTGCGTTACCCCAGGCGCCCCGCCGGCGCGTACGGCTGCGGATCGATGATCGGCGCACGGCCGAGCATCAGGTCCGCCAGCAAACGGCACGATGCCGGTGCCAGCACCAGGCCGTTGCGGTAATGGCCGCAGTTCAGCCACAGCCCCTCCGCCCCGGGCACCGGGCCGATAAAGGGAATCCCCTCCGGCGAGCCCGGACGCAGGCCCGCCCAGTGCCCGACCAGCTCGGCATCCTTCAATTCCGGCAGCAATTCAAAGGCGGATGCCTTCAGGCTTTCCAGGGCGTCGCTGGTGGGCGTCTTGTCGAAACCGGCATGCTCCAGGGTGCTGCCCACCAGGATATGGCCATCCCGGCGCGGAATCGCATAGCGCCCCTTCGCCAGCACCATGGCCGGCAGGAAGTCCTCGGCACACTTGAAGAGAATCATCTGCCCCTTCACCGGCTCCACCGGCAAGGACAGCCCCAGGCTGGCCAGCAGTTCACCGCTCCAGGCGCCAGCGCAGAGCACCACCCGGTCCGCCAGGAATTCACCGCCAGCCGTGCTGACCCCGCTGATCCGCTGACCATCGCGGATGAAGCCCCGCACCTCGCAAGACTCATGCAGGCTCACGTTCGGCATACGCAACAAGGCCTCACGCAGGGCGCGCGTCAGGCGGGGATTGCGCACATTGGCCACGCCGGCCATATGGATGGCGTGGTGGAAACCCGGCCCGAGCGGCGGCACGGCGGCATGCACCTGGTCCATCGCCACCGGCGCCAGCGGCCGCCCTTCGCGAGCAGCCCAGGCCAGGGCCTCGGCTTCGTCGTCCAGGTCCAGCCAGTAGAGGCCGGTGACGAACACCTCTGGATCGACGCCGGTTTCCGCCAGCAATTGCTGGCCAAGCTGTGGATAGAAGTCCTGCGACCAATGCGCCAGCGCGGTCACCGCCGGGCTGTAACGCCAGGGGTAGAGTGGCGAGACGATCCCGCCGCCGGCCCAGGAGGATTCGCGTCCAACGCTCGCACGCTCCATCAGGCAAACTTTCTGACCGGCCCTGGCGAGCTCGAACGCCGTCAAAAGGCCAATTGCACCACCACCTACCACAAGCACATCAAGCAAAGCTCACTACTCCCACCAGGCGGATACTCCCGGCATCATACAGTCCGATCGCCCAAGGCAAGCAAAAGTGTCGTCATCAAGGACACCAACACCGCTGATCAAGCCGTCTCCACCGTCATACCACTGATAGATGCCCCTGCCGAAGGCATGGTCGATTCAGTTCCTGAATGACAGGGTGCGGAGTCGAGTTGAAGTGCTGGAAACGAACGGGCCGGCAAGAATGCCGGCCCGAAGCAAGGGACATGCGACAATTAGTCGATGTCTTTGAACCAGTAGGTCTTTTGCCTATTGCCAGGCTGGCCGGCACCTACGTCTTTTGGACGCAAGCCACCGATACCCGTCCAGGGATTCCCCTTTTTATCGACAATCGTGATGGAAACCGGCGGCGGCAGGAATCCCCCTCCCGGCACTACTGCATCCCTGCTATTCATTAGGGTGGTCACAACGGTTCCATCCCTGAAGTTGACGAAATACTCGCGCGCGATCCCCAGATTGCCCACGCAGCTGACGATATTGCCACTAGCGTCTCTCGCGGCCTCGCCCCTCTCATTGGTATTGAAATAGGTGACACCATCAAGCGTTAGAGCGTTACCAACAGTCTTCTCACCCGTCCGCAAGTTGAAGTACCAACCACTGACGACGGACTTTGCATCGACACCCGTCGGCGTCGAGGTGACATCCAGCAAATCGGTATCAGTTATTGTCGTGGTGAGCGTGCTCGAATCTTTGACCATATAGAAACGGTTCTGTACCGCATCCTCAAACGGGTGCTCGCGGTCACCGCTGCCAAGCAGAACGGCCATGTGATCCCGCTCACGTACCACGCTTGGTGGATAGAGGAACTTGCGGCAGTCAGCCCTGGAAGTAGCCGTACAGCTACCGCCCAGACTGGCCAGCTTGCGCACTGTCCATTCACTTTGGTTTTCAGAAGAGATATCGGCGCGCCAGAGGTTTCCGCCCGTATCGCCAAAGTAAAGCCGCTCAGCGTAGTTCGCAGCACTGCGACTGAAATTGACCAGGGCAAGTTCAGACGGAATGCTGAAGTCCATGCCGCTAACAGTGGTTGCCTGGGCAGATCCAGACAAGGTCCCGGGATTGGCTGCCGCATGCCAGAGCTGCTTTCCAGTTTCCGCGTCGACCATGTACAGCCCGCGCCCCTGGGTACGGGCGGGGCGATCAGCTGGCGCCGCTACATCAAGCTGGAAGTCCTCTGCCGCGGCATCATAACCAGCACCGAAAATCAGGACCGGCTTGTCTGTACCGAATGCTCGGACAAAGGCAGGCCTGGGTGCCGACCAAGTCTGCCCCAGTTCGCTGAAGCCGGTATTCTGGTTGCTGATCTTCCACATGAACTTTGGTGTCTTGGGCTCGCTTACATCCAGGGCGTAAAGATATCGGCCACCCCGGCGCATAGAGATGAAGAGCCAAACCTTGTCGCCGTCAGTCGATTTCAATCGACCATCTTTATTGATGTCCTGCGAGATCACCACGACATTACCGTCAGAGAAATAGGGGTGCCAGCTTCCTGTGACGGCGGTGTTGTCATAAATGCGCTGCACGTCGGCCCATTGCTCCTCCGGCACGAAGGCCCAAAGTTCCTCTCCAGTAGCGCCATCGACCGCACGGAAGTAGCCGTCGTTAGCCCCATAGAAGGCAATAACGTCTTGGCCGCTGTCGACGGTGCCGGTACGGAAATAGTTCACCACCGAGGGTCGCGAATGCAGCACGTCGCCATGAATGGATGGACGTACCTCATTGAGAATCGAATTGTCGCGCTCATCCTGAACATCCGTGCCCATCACCCAATTGACTACATCCTCTGCCAAGACCGTTCTCGATGTCGATGCCTTCTGCCTTTCCTCGTCCATCTCAGTAACAAAATTTTCCAACGCGGTGTTGCTACTGCAGTCAGTACAGGTCAACACATTACGAGTATCAGTTCGTTCCCGCAGACGCTGGGCGGTTGCCCCCTTCTCGACGATGCTGCCATCGGGGCTATCCGATGGGGCATAGTCCTGGTTGAATTTCCAATAGTCTGAGCTTTTGGTCCAATAACTGATGGCACTGTCGAGAATGAAACCAGACGTAGAGTTGTAGGCTGCCTGGCCATTTTCACCCGCCAGGAAAGGCACGCCAGTCGTACTGTCGAACTCATACTGATAGCGCTTGAGATTACCGAACCAGCGCGGCGATTTATCGGGCCGGAACATACCGATATAAACCTGGTTCTGGTTCGCCCCCTGCACGTTCACGCTGATCGGCAGGCTGACCGAGGCAAACACGGTATTAACCGCCTCGATCTCATCGACGATGCGACCAATTGCAGCAGCTACTTCCGCAGCATTACTGGCCGAAAAGTAACGTTGGCCTTGGCCGGCCAAACTCTTGTAATAGGCACGAGCCGCTTTGTCCGGATTCGTCTTATAACCTGTTTCCGGGTCGAACACGTCGATGACGTAAGTAGTGATCGACTGCTTGCCCTGAATGCCTGGCTCCAGGTCCAGGGAGTCAAGGTACCGGGCATATTCATCCCCCCAACTGCTTTGATAGTTATCCGGAGACAGTTTGATCGGATCGCTATTCAGAACCCCACCCCTGGCTCGTAGTTTACTCTCCGCGTCGTTGTTCTCACCATTGTCAGGATCCCCGGTACCTATGACTATGATGAAGTTGTTAGCACAACTGTTGCCGGTCGTTGGGCTTCTATAGTTATCGCCATTGAGAGCGGCCGGATCATAGCCCGCCAGATTCTTTGAACTGTAGACGCCGTCCCCCAGACCGGAGACCGGCTTCAAGCCCTTGAAGTACAAATAAGCTTCATTCAAGGTCAGCCCGTACGGTGTATTGTTGCCCTTGGGCAGAATCTCGTTATCTCGTGCTGCCGGACAAACGCCAGTGGTGGGGTCTGGCGTGGTCTGATAGAGCCGACAAGAAATTTGCGCAATCTTGTTTTTGTCCAGGTCGTTGACAGCCACCAGAACCTGTCCGCCCTTGGGGCTGTTGGAGTGCGCAAAAGGCATCAACCCCAAACGCACTCGTGCCTTGTTCTCGGTCGTTGTTGTTTCCGGATCGTCGGGCGAGAAGTCCTTGGAGGTAACGACGGCGTGCAATGCCTCGTGGATCGCCTGGGATTTGCTGGTGCCCTTCCTGCAGACCAGTTCGGCTGTGCCATCCTCGTCGAGATCCTTGTAAATGTCGTCGCTACAAAGGGTCGAAGACCAGCTGGCGCCGTTATCGATCACGAACAGGACATTGGGAAGGCCTCCGACCACATCGGGGCTCTTTCTGAAAATATCGATATCTTCGGCTTGAACCGCTGGCCAGACCATCCCAAGCAGCGCCGCCGCGCAAACTCGAGCCATCAAGAACTTTGAGCGCATACAAGCTCCATTTATTAAACAAGAGTCCGTACTACCGGCGTCTCAGGCCCCATCGGGGGCCGGCATCGGCTCCTAGGGCGCCGCGTTTACACATTGGGCGAGCATATTCTTCAGGCGAACACCCTGATCAATTGTGGCGGACTCGCCGCTCACCGCCCCACTGGCAATGCTGCCCTTGATGTGCCAGTGATTGTCATAGCGCCCTCCCGCCTCCTGGTTGGGCGAATACTTCTCCTCCCATCCGGGCGATGACTCCGATGCCAGGCACTCCGCAGCTGAAAGCTTCACGCCATAGCCGTTGATAGTGGGGGTGGACGGAGCAGGTGTGTTGAATGCAGTCGTGCTGCTGATTGCTTCGTCGATGGCCAACTGCACCGCCGCCTCTCCCTGAACTTCACTCTGCATATTGCCGACCATGCGAAGGTTCATGGAGGTCATTTTCACCGCCGAAATGGCCAGCAAAGTCAGCAGCAACAGCATGACAAGGCTCACCAGCAATGCCGATCCTGCTTCAAGAGAGCGTTTTTTCATCAGGACTCCTTACGACCTGCCGGATTGGTCAAACGCACCGTCAGACCGAATACATGTCGCTTGAACCCATCATTGAAGGGACCAGCCTCCGTGGCAGTGACGCTTCCCGCTGCGCTGACCGCCCCGCCCAGGCTGTATTTCTTGTCGTCGCTGTAGCCACCGGAACTTTCCAGGTTGCGCACCAGGAGATTGAAGCGCACGACCACGAGACTCTCCCACTCGGCGACACTGGCCGGAGACAGTACGAAGCGCTCAGGACTGCCGTTACCGTTGTCGTCCAGACCGTAGTCGATCTGCAAGTTCTCGATACCCTCCACGAGTGGTACGGCGCGTAACGCAGGACTACCGGAAACCGCCGTCAACTCAAGTCGCTTCAGAGTGGGAATACCATCTCCGTTACCAGAACAATCACTGCATGTGCTGATGAAATAAATGTGCTGGATAAAGACTCGGATATCGGGCTTGACCGAGTTTTTCATGGCAGGCAGGTCGAACTCGGTGTCTTTGTCACCAAATCGGTAATCGACGGGGGACGCCTGTAAATAGAAATTTCCTGCCGAAAGGCTTGCAACCGCATTGGTGGAGACCCGACGCACCACCAGGACATCGGTTCCAGCCTTGTAATTGACGCTGTTCAGACAGGACCAGCCGGGAGTCGTAGTTGCGTTGGGAGAGTTCCACCCCTGGACAGCCAATCCAAGCGCCGATTCCAATTTTGCCGAGGTCAAATCACAAGGGTCCGGAACCGCTGCCGGAGCCAGCGGGCTGCTCAACCCTCCGAGAAAGCCGGCATGGGCCAGATCGTCATGGAGGATCTCGCTCGCAAAGCGACCGTTCTCTATCTGGTAGCCGGACTTCATCAACTCGCCATACCCCTGAAGGTTACCCATCACCAGGGTCAGCAATCCGCTCACCAACAAGAGGCCAATGACCATGGCCACCATGAGCTCGATCAGTGAAAAGCCTTGCTCGCCGGACCGTTGCAGGGCACCTCTCCACGTTGGTCCGCAATTACCTCCGCTCATGAACCTTCCCTCAATTCAGCTTGGCAAGACGGAAACTGACACCCACGACCCGGCGATATCCTTCATCACCAAAAGTTCCGCTGGCACAAGCATCCGCATTGCCGTTGTCCAACTTGCTCAGCCCCTGCCAAGCCACAGAGACGCGAAAACGGCCAACGCCTTCAGACACGATGCAACCGCGCGCGCCCAGGATGCCACCCACCTTCTGGTTGTCCGACTGGACTTCCGACGCGCCCTGCAGCAAGGCGTGCCAGCCTGCGATATCGACATCCGCCATGGTGTTGCAACCGCTGGGAACAGTGGTGGCGCCGCTTCCGAGATAGCCCGAGATCACGTAGCAGCCCGTAGCGAAGGCTCGGTTATTCTTGATGCGCTCAACCATGTCCTCGACCAGCAGAAGAGCCTGGGCCCGCTGATACGACTCCATTCCCGCCTGCACCGCACGCGACTGCAGGGCGACAGCGCCCAGCACCCCGACAGCAATGATCAAGAGCGCAACCAGCACTTCGATCAGCCCGACACCTCGATTACTCTTGGCAAACCTCATTCGCAATCCCCTCCCTTGGTCACGCTGACGCGACCGGAAAAGGAAACTTTCAGCGTACGCTTGGTTGCGGTGCCCTGGCTGTCGCAGATCTCGAACTGATCCGCATCGGCGTCAAGACGTCCGGTCTTGTCGAATTGCAGTGAGGCGGTTGGCGCTGCGGGAATGACGACCCCGGACTGCGAGTCGCTTCGCAAGTTGAGGCTGCCGACCTGGACGCTCCAGCCCTTCTCCCACCCACCTGTCAAGGGCGCGACGGTAACCGTGGCCTTGCGCATGATTGCTTCGCTACGGGCGTAGTTGAGTGATGCCGCCAGATCGGAGGTAGCTGCCTTGACACGCTGTTCCGCTGTAAAGCGCTGGAAACTCGGCATGGCCAAACCAACGAGCACTGCCAGCACAGCAATCGCCACCATCAACTCGACGAGCGTGAACCCTTGCTGCCAGTCGCGGCTGGTTTTCCGGAACATTCTGGTCACCACTTATCTGCAGGCGTTTTTTGACCCAGGCTGTTCAGGGTCAGTGTGCTCGTGCCAGCCATGCTGCCCTTGGGCGATGCGGTTATGGTGTAGGTCGGTGGCGTATCGGTGTTGACCGGAGCGATGGTGATATCGAAGTTCGGACTGACTTCCGTCGGGGTCGTCAGGCCCAGCGCCGTGACGTTGTTGCTGTATTGCCGCCGATCCAGCAGGTATTGCTCCTGCCGGCTGCTGATCAGCATCATGAATTCCTGGGCCGCCACACGCTTGTTGCGCTGGACGTATTGCTGATAGGAAGGGTATGCAATCGCAGACAGGATCGCGACTATCGCGACCGCAATCATGAGTTCTATAAGGGTGAAGCCACCCAGTTTGGTTCTGCCCACGGGGTCACCTTATTGGTTGTACGACCGGAGGAATGCCGGATTCGGCTTCACGGCCCTCGACATCAGTTGAGATCCTTTCAACTCGCCCATTCTCCACCCTCCAACTGCTGCCGCAACTCCCACACCAACAACTGCCTTGGTCAGGCCTGTCTCGTCTCTGGCATTCGATAACTCGGCAGACCCCACGCGAAACAACCGGCACGCAATAAGCCTTAGCACAATCGCGCATATAGGATGCGCTTTTCCTACAGGCTACAAAGTGACCTGCCGCCAAATTCCGGAGATTTCTTCGTTGCCCAGAGATCGGGCGGCATTGAGAAAATCCTTCAATTCCAGAAGCTTATAGGTGGATTCCGACCGACGTCCTTTTGTCGGCGACGGGCGGGCCAAGACCATGGACGACAGGTCGCCCCACCCATTAACGCCAGGAGAGCACGGATGCCATGGCTGGAATTCCTCGCGGCTTCACACTCATCGAAGCGCTGGTTGCGCTGACGCTCATCGCGCTACTCATCGGCCTCGGCACGCCCGCAATGACGGAGCTCATACGCTCATACCAGCTCCGAACGGCAAGTCACGCGCTGCATATCAGCTTCAACCAGGCGCGACAAGCTTCGGTCACCAGAAGGGTGCCCGTTCTGGTCGATAACCAGGACGAGAATTGGTCTTCAGGTTGGCGGGTCTACGCCGATCAGAACAACAACGCCCGGTGGGACGAGGGCGAGCCGGTATTAGAGGAAGTCGGTCCGCAGCCGGAGGGGCTGATCATCAGAGGCAACGCGCCCGTGCGGCGCTATGTGCGCTATACGCCGACCGGGCGGACATCCATGGCCAGCGGCGCTTTCCAGGCGGGAACCCTGGTGCTCTGTCATGCCGACGGCAAGACTGCCGTTCGAAAGCTGGTGATCAGCGCTACGGGCCGGGTACGCGGCACCCGAGAACCACCCGGCCCCTGTTGAACCCCGGAAAATCCAGGTCAGCCGACGTCGACCACCCGCAATTCCTTCGGCATGGAGAAGGTCACGTTCTCCGGGCGGCCTTCCAGTTCGACCGCGACCTCGGCACCCCAGGCCTTGAGCTGGTCGATCACGCCCTGCACCAGCACCTCGGGGGCGGAGGCGCCGGCGGTGATGCCGACACGCTGCACCTTGTCGAACCATTCACGCTTGAGGTCTTCGGCGCCGTCGATCAGGTAGGCCGGGGTGTCCAGGCGTTCGGCCAGTTCACGCAAGCGGTTGGAGTTGGAGCTGTTGGGGCTGCCGACCACCAGGACCACGTCGCTTTCGTGGGCCAGTTGCTTGACCGCGTCCTGGCGGTTCTGGGTGGCGTAGCAGATGTCGTCCTTGCGCGGACCGCCGATGCTGGGGAACCTGGCGCGCAGCGCGTCGATGACGCGGCTGGTGTCGTCCATGGACAGGGTGGTCTGGGTGACGAAGGACAGGGACTCGGGATTGCGCACTTCCAGGCGGGCGACGTCTTCCTCGTCTTCCACCAGGTAGATGGCGCCGCCGTTGCTGGCGTCGTATTGGCCCATGGTGCCTTCGACTTCCGGGTGTCCGGCGTGGCCGATGAGGATGCATTCGCGGCCGTCGCGGCTGTAGCGCGCGACTTCCATGTGCACCTTGGTCACCAGCGGGCAGGTGGCATCGAACACCTTGAGGCCACGGCGCGCGGCTTCCTGGCGCACGGCCTGGGATACGCCGTGGGCGCTGAAGATGACGATGACGTTGTCCGGCACCTGGTCCAGTTCTTCGACGAACACGGCACCGCGGGCGCGCAGGTCCTCGACCACGAACTTGTTGTGCACCACTTCATGGCGCACGTAGATCGGCGGGCCGAAGACTTCCAGGGCGCGGTTGACGATTTCGATGGCGCGGTCGACGCCGGCGCAGAAGCCGCGGGGGTTGGCGAGTTTGATTTGCATGCTGGGTATCTCGGCGCGCGGGAAATCAGGATTGATCATGGGGGGGGCGGAATCAGGGATGCCTGGATGCGGCTTGTTCGAGGCGCTCGGCCAGCCAGATCTTGATGATCGACTGCCGCGTGACGCCCAGACGGCTGGCCTCGCGATCCAGTGACTCGATCATCCAGACGGGAAAGTCCACATTGACACGCTTCTGCTCATGGCCGCTCCGTTTCGCCCGGGAGAGGTCGAGATGTTCGAGGACTTCTCCGTCCTCCTCATCGAACAGGCGGTCAAATTCCGCTGCTTTCATAAAGACTGACCTCCTCCATCCGCGAACGGCGGACGGAAATGATGCGTATACATTCCTGCCGGTAGGTGATCACCGCGGACCAGTGCCTGCCCGCAAGGCAGGCGATCACCAGGTAGCGGGGTTCATCCTGCGTCCTGGCCGGAATCTCCAGCAGGTCGGGATCGTCCCACAACTGCTGGGCGGTGAGGAAATCGATGCCATGCCTGGCCTGGTTGGAGCGACTCTTGGCTTCGTCGTATTCGAAACGCAGCATAGTATAAAAAACATCCCTTTTTTATGCCGTCCGATACATGGCCCGCGCTCTAGACCACCTTCCGAACCTCGATGATCTCCACCTCGAAGCTCAGCGGCTTGCCGGCCAGCGGGTGGTTGAAGTCGATGGTCACGTGGCTGTCGTCGATGAACTTCACCACGCCGGGCAGCTCGGCGTTGGCCGCGTCATTGAAGATGATCAAGAGGCCTTCGGAGAGTTCCATGTCCTGGAAGTTGCCGCGGGGCATCACCTGCACGTTCTGCGGGTTGTGCTGGCCGAAGCCCTGCTCGGGCTCGATGGCGAGGGTACGCTTGTCGCCGCTCTTGAGGCCGAAGAGCACGTTCTCGAAGCCCGGCAGCAGGTTGCCGTCGCCCACCTTGAAGGTGGCCGGCTTCTTCTCGAAGGTGCTGTCCACCACGTCGCCGTTGTCGAGCCTGATGGCGAAATGCAGGGTGACTTCCATGTCCGGCCCTATGCGATGTTCAGTCATGGGCAGGTTCTCCGGACTTCTTCGCTTTGAACATATCCAGCGCCAGCATCACGGCGCCGACGGTGATGGCGCTATCGGCCAGGTTGAACGCCGGGAAGTACCAGCGGTTCTGCCAATGCACCAGGATGAAATCGACCACGTGGCCGAGTACCACGCGGTCGTAGAGGTTGCCCAGGGCGCCGCCGAGGACCAGGGCCAGCGCGATGGCCAGCCAGGTTTCCTCGGGTTTCAGGCGCTTCAGCCAGACCACCAGCACGCCGCTGACCACCAGGGCGATCACGGCGAACAGCCAGCGCTGCCAGCCGGAGCTGTCGGCGAGGAAGCTGAAGGCCGCGCCGGTGTTGTAGGCCAGGGTCCAGCTGAAGTAGTCGGGGATGACCACGATCTGCTGGTAGAGGTTGAGCTCGGATTCGAAGAACCACTTGCTCGCCTGGTCCAGCACGAACACCAGGGCGGTCAGCCAGAGCCAACCGAGGCGGCCATATGCCTTAGGCATAGTGACGAACCTCGCCGGCGCCATCGATGTTGTCCACGCAACGGCCGCACAGGTCCGGGTGCTGCACGAACTGGCCGACATCGGCGCGGTGGTGCCAGCAGCGGCCGCACTTGGTGTGGGCGGACTTGTGGATCTTCAGCTTGAGGCCGGCGACTTCGGTTTCCACGGCATCGGCCGGGGCGCTGGCGAGCGGCTGGACCTCGGCGGCCGAGGTAATCAGCACGAAGCGCAGTTCGTTGCCCAGCCTGGCCAGGCGCGCGGCCAGGGCGTCTTCGGCGAACAGGGTCACTTCGGCCTGCAGGTTGCCGCCGATGGCCTTGCTGCTGCGCAGGTTCTCCAGTTCCTTGTTGACCGCGGCCTTGACGGCCATGACCTGCTCCCAGAACTCGCGGCCCAGCTCGAAGCCTTCCGGCAGTTCGGACAGTCCCTGGTACCAGGTGTTGAGCATGACCGATTCGTTGCGCTCGCCCGGCAGGTACTGCCAGATCTCGTCGGCGGTGAAGGCCAGGATCGGCGCGACCCAGCGCACCAGGGCCTCGGCGATGTGGAACAGCGCGGTCTGGCAGGAGCGGCGCGCCACGCTGTTGGCAGCGGTGGTGTACTGGCGGTCCTTGATGATGTCCAGGTAGAAGCCGCCCAGCTCCTGCACGCAGAAGTTGTGCACGCGGGAGTAGACGTTCCAGAAGCGGTATTCGCCGTAGGCTTCTTCCAGCTCGCGCTGCAGCAGCAGGGCGCGGTCCACGGCCCAGCGGTCCAGGGCCAGCATGTCCTCTGCGGGCAGCAGGTCCTTCGCCGGGTCGAAGCCGTTCAGGTTGGCCAGCAGGAAGCGCGCGGTGTTGCGGATGCGGCGATAGGCATCGGCGCTGCGCTGGAGGATCTGCTGGGACACGGCCATCTCGCCGGAGTAGTCGGTAGCCGATACCCACAGGCGCAGGATGTCGGCGCCCAGGCTGTCGGTGACCTGCTGCGGAGCGATCACGTTGCCCAGGGACTTGGACATCTTGCGGCCGCTCTCGTCCACGGTGAAGCCGTGGGTCAGCAGTTGGCGGTACGGCGCGTGGCCGTCGATGGCGCAGCCGGTCAGGAGCGAGGAGTGGAACCAGCCGCGGTGCTGGTCGGAGCCTTCCAGGTAGAGGTCGGCGGCCGGACCGCTGGGGTGGCCCAGCTCGGCATGGGAGCCGCGCAGCACGTGCCAGTGGGTGGTGCCGGAGTCGAACCAGACGTCCAGGGTGTCGCTGATCTTGTCGTACTGGGCGGCCTCGTCACCCAGCAGCTCGGCGGCGTCGAGCTTGAACCAGGCCTCGATGCCTTCCTGCTCGACGCGCTTGGCGACTTCTTCCATCAGCTCGACGGTGCGCGGATGCAGCTCGCCGCTGGCCTTGTGCAGGAAGAAGGGAATCGGCACGCCCCAGTTGCGCTGGCGGGAGATACACCAGTCCGGACGGCCGGCGATCATGCCCTGCAGGCGCGCCTGGCCCCAGCCCGGAACGAACTCGGTCTGGTCGATGGCCGTCAGGGCGCGCTCGCGCAGGGTGGCGCCCTGCTCCGGCTGCTTGTCCATGCCGACGAACCACTGGGCGGTGGCACGGTAGATCAGCGGGGTCTTGTGGCGCCAGCAGTGCATGTAGCTGTGGCTGATGCTTTCGTGCTTGAGCAGTGCGCCGACTTCTTCCAGCTTGGCGACGATGGCCGGGTTGGCCTTCCAGATGAACTGGCCGCCGAAGAACGGCAGGTCATGCACGTAGACGCCATTGCTCTGCACCGGGCTGAGGATGTCGTCGTTGCTCATGCCGTGCTGCTTGCAGGTACGGAAGTCGTCCTCGCCATAGGCCGGCGCGGAGTGGACGATGCCGGTGCCGGCGCCCAGCTCGACGTATTCGGCGAGATAGACCGGCGACAGGCGCTCGTAGAAGGGGTGACGGAAGCGGATCAGGTCCAGCGCCTCGCCCTTGGCGGTGGCGATGACCTGGCCTTCCAGGCCGTAGCGTGCAAGGCAGGACTCCACCAGCTCTTCGGCCAGCAGCAGGATGCGCGCACCGGTATCCACCAGCGCGTAGTTGAATTCGGGGTGGACGTTCAGCGCCTGGTTGGCCGGGATGGTCCAGGGGGTGGTGGTCCAGATGACGATGGCGGTGGGCTTGTCCAGGCTCGCCAGGCCGAAGGCGGCGGCCAGCTTGTCGGCGTCTTCCACGGCGAAGGCGACGTCGATGGCGTCGGACTTCTTGTCGGCGTACTCCACTTCCGCCTCGGCCAGGGCCGAGCCGCAGTCGAAGCACCAGTTCACCGGCTTCAGGCCCTTGAACACGAAGCCCTGCTTGACCATCTCGGCCAGGGCGCGGATCTCGCCGGCCTCGTTGGCGAAGGCCATGGTCTTGTAGGGGTTGTCCCAGTCACCCAGCACGCCCAGGCGGATGAAGTCGGCCTTCTGGCCTTCGATCTGCTCGGCAGCATAGGAACGGCACAGTTCGCGGGTCTTGTCCGCCGGCAGGTTCTTGCCGTGGGTGGTCTCGACCTTGTGCTCGATGGGCAGGCCGTGGCAGTCCCAGCCCGGTACGTAGGGCGCGTCATAGCCCGCCAGGGTCTTGGAGCGGACGATGATGTCCTTGAGGATCTTGTTGACCGCGTGACCGATGTGGATGCTGCCGTTGGCGTAGGGCGGGCCATCGTGCAGGACGAACTTCGGGCGACCTTCGCCGATCTGCCGCAGCTTGCCGTACAGGTCGATGCCGTTCCAGCGCTGCAGCTGTTCCGGTTCGCGCTGGGGCAGACCGGCCTTCATCGGGAATGCCGTCTCTGGCAGGTTCAGGGTCGCTTTGTAATCGGTCATTTCAGTCCAGGCTCTTCAATTTGATTGAGTACCCTGCCAATAGGCACGGGCGGCAGCGACATCCGCATCGATCGCCGACTTCAACGCCTCGAGGGAGGCAAAACGCTGCTCATCGCGCAGCTTGCGATGGAAGGTCACGCTGATCCGCTGATCGTAGAGGTCGGCGGAGTAGTCCAGCAGGTGGACTTCCAGGTGGGCACGTCCGTCACCCTTGACGCTCGGACGCACGCCGATATTGGCCACGCCGGGGAGCTGACGGCCGTTCAGTTCCACGCTGACCAGGTACACGCCGTTGAGCGGGACCCTGCGGCGCTTGAGCTGCACGTTGGCGGTCGGGGTGCCCAGTTGCCGGCCGAGCTTCTGCCCGTGCAGAACCCGACCGGTGATGGTGAAGGGGCGACCCAGCAGGCGCTCGGCCAGCGGGAAATCGCCCTCGGCCAGGGCCTGCCGCACCCGCGTGCTGCTGACCCGCTGGCCATCCAGTTCCACCGTAGCGGCGGCCTCGACGCTGAAGCCTTCGGCCTCACCGGCCTGCTGGAGGAATTCGAAATCGCCGGCACGGTCGCAGCCGAAGCGGAAATCGTCACCGATTTCCAGGTGCCTGGCACCCAGCCCTTCCACCAGCACCGCATGCACGAACTCGGCGGCGCTGAGTTCGCGCAGACGACGGTTGAAGGCCAGGCAGAGCACCCGGTCGACGCCTTCGCGGGCCAGCAGTTCGAGCTTGTCGCGCAGACGCGTCAGGCGTACCGGCGCGGTGTCCGGGCCAAAGTATTCGCGCGGCTGCGGCTCGAAGATCACCACGCAAGTGGGCAAACCCAGCTCAGCCGCACGCTCGCGCAACCGCTTGAGAATGGCCTGGTGGCCGCGGTGCACGCCGTCGAAATTGCCAATGGTGGCGACACAGCCCCGATGTTGGGGCCGCAGGTTGTGTAGGCCTTGAACCAGCTGCATAGCACAAGTCTTGTTCACAAAGTGGTCGATTATACGCACAGCCGACGCCGGACAACAGGCGCCGCGAGCCAGCCGGCGCGACAAGCGGCGACGGGCCGGCCCCGGCGGATCAAACCGCGCGGCGGGCGAAGTCCCGCAGGCGGAAACCCAGCAGCACCAGCATGCCGAAATAGGCGATCACGCCGGCGCCCACCAGCACGCCCAGGCGCAGCAGGCGCTCGGCCATGCCGCCCAGATCCCAGGCCGGCAGCAGATGCATCACACCCAGCAGCACGGCACACATCACCAGCACGGCCAGCACCAGCTTGCAGAGGAACTTGCCCCACCCCGGCTCGGGCTGGAACAACTGCTGCTTGCGCAGTTGCCAGTAGAGCAGCCCGGCGTTCATGCAGGCCGCCAGGCTGATGGCCAGCGCGAGACCCGCGTGGCGCAGCGGGAAGACGAAGGCGAGGTTCATCAATTGGGTGACCACCAGGGTGAAGATGGCGATCTTCACCGGTGTGCGGATGTTCTGCCGTGCGTAGAAGCCCGGCGCCAGCACCTTGACCAGGATGATCCCGAGCAGGCCCACGGCATAGGCGATCAGGGCGCGCTGGGTCATCAGTGCATCGTTGGCGGTGAACTTGCCGTACTGGAACAGCGCCACCGTCAGCGGCTCGGCCAGCAGGGCCAGGGCCAGGGTGCAGGGCAGCACCAGCAGGAAGCACAGGCGCAGGCCCCAGTCCAGCAAGTGCGAATAGGCGTGGCGGTCATCGTTGGCGTAGGTCTTGGCCAGGGACGGCAACAGGATGGTGCCCAGGGCCACGCCCAGCACCCCGGAGGGCAGCTCCATCAGGCGGTCGGCGTAATACATCCAGGACACCGAGCCCGCCGCCAGGAAGGAGGCGAAGATGGTGTTGATGATCAGCGAAATCTGCCCGACCGAGACCCCGAAGATCGCCGGCCCCATCTGCTTGAGCACGCGCCAGACGCCGGTGTCGCGCAGGTCCAGGCGCGGCAGCACGAGCATGCCGATGCGTTTCAGCGAGGGCAGCTGGTAGAGCAGCTGTGCCAGGCCGCCGGCCAGCACCGCCCAGCCGAGGGCCATGATCGGCGGGTCGAAGTAAGGGATCAGGAACAGCGAAAAGACGATCATGCTGACGTTCAGCAGGGTCGGCACGAAGGCCGGCACCGAGTAGCGGTTCCAGGTGTTGAGGATCGCCCCCGCCAGGGAAGACAGCGAGATCAGGAAGATGTAGGGGAAGGTCACCCGCAGCAGGTCGGTGGTCAGGGCGAACTTCTCGGGGGTGTCGGCAAAGCCCGGCGCGGTTACCCAGACCACCCAGGGCGCAGCCAGGATGCCCACCAGGGTGACCAGCGCCAGCGCCAGGGTGAGCAGGCCGGAGACGTAGGCGATGAAGGTACGGGTCGCCTCCTCGCCCTGTTGGGTCTTGTATTCGGCCAGGATGGGGACGAAGGCCTGGGAGAACGCGCCTTCGGCGAAGATTCGGCGCAGCAGGTTGGGCAGCTTGAAGGCCACGAAGAAGGCGTCGGTGGCCATGCCGGCGCCAAAGAAACGCGCGACTATGGTGTCGCGAACGAATCCCAGGACACGGGACAGCATGGTGATGGAGCTGACGGCCGCCAGCGACTTGAGCAGGTTCATTCAGGGGTCCGGACAGGGGTGGCACGACGCACCGGTAAACTGCCGGCGGTCGGTCGAGGCTGCCGAGTGTAGAGTCCGGGCGGGATAAAATCATCCCGCGGCAGGAGCTTACGCTCGTCGCCAAACCTGCCTGATCGCCCTTGACAAGGCCAAGTCACGTGGGCATGATTCGCGGCCTTAATTTGATTCAATCCCCCAGTTTCGAGGAGCTTGACGGTGGCCAACACACCTTCTGCCAAAAAACGCGCCAAACAGGCTGAGAAGCGTCGTAGCCATAACGCCAGCCTGCGCTCCATGGTTCGTACCTACATCAAGAACGTGGTCAAGGCTATCGACGCCAAAGACCTGCCCAAGGCTCAAGCCGCTTTCACCGCCGCTGTTCCGGTGATCGACCGCATGGCCGACAAAGGCATCATCCACAAGAACAAAGCTGCTCGTCACAAGAGCCGCCTGAACGCCCACATCAAGGCGCTCGGCCAGGCTGCTGCCTAAGCTTGAGTTCTTGTAAAAAACCGGCCTTCTGGCCGGTTTTTTATTGCCTGCGAAAAACACACCCATGAAAAAGCCCGGCAATGCCGGGCTCCTTTTCACCAGCTCAAGGCCTGCTCGGCCAGGGCTGGATCGGGATCGCAGTGACCGCGTTCTGCGGGCTGCCCTCGATCACCCGGTCGCTGTAGACCAGATAGACCAGGGTGTTGCGCTTGCGGTCGAAGAAGCGCACCACCTGCATGGTCTTGAATACCAGCGAGGTGCGCTCCTTGAACACCTCCTCGCCATCCTTGAGCTCGCCCTTGAAGCGAATGGCACCGACCTGACGGCAGGCGATGGACGCCTCGGCACGATCCTCGGCCAGGCCCAGGCCACCTTTCACGCCACCGGTCTTGGCGCGCGACAGGTAGCAGGTCACGCCCTCCACCCCGGGATCGTCGAAAGCCTCGACCACTATCTTGTCATTCGGCCCCACCCACTTGAACACGGTGGACACCGTACCGATTTCCTCGGCCGCCGCCAGCAGCGGCATCATCAACAGCGCCGCCGCCATACCCTGGATCAATCGCATCCCTTCCCCCCTCACACCAGGACCAGGTTGTCCCGATGCACCAGCTCAGGTTCGTCCACGTAGCCCAGCAGCTTCTCGATGAGATCGGAAGGCTGGCCGATGATCTTCTGTGCCTCCAGCGCGCTGTAGTTGGCCAGGCCGCGAGCGATCTCGGCACCATCAGGCCCGACGCAAACGACCATTTCGCCACGACGGAAACTGCCCTGGACGGCCTTCACGCCAACCGGCAGCAGGCTCTTGCGGTCCTGGCGCAGCGCCTTGACCGCACCCGCGTCCAGCACCAGGGTGCCGCGCGTCTGCAGGTGGCCGGCCAGCCACTGCTTGCGCGCGGCCAGCAGGCCGCGCTCGGGCGCCAGCAGGGTACCCAGGCGCTCGCCGGACTTGAGGCGATCCAGCACCCGCTCGATGCGCCCTCCGACTATCACCGTATGGGCGCCGGAACGGGCCGCCAGGCGCGCCGCGCGCAGCTTGGTCTGCATGCCGCCACGCCCCAGCGCGCCGCCGGTACCGCCCGCCACGGCATCCAGGGCCGGGTCGTCGGCACGAGCCTCGAAAATCAGCTGGGCATCGGGATTGTGGCGCGGGTCGGCATCGAACATGCCATCGCGATCAGTGAGGATCACCAGCAGGTCGGCCTCCACCAGGTTGGCCACCAGGGCCGCCAGGGTGTCGTTGTCGCCGAAGCGGATTTCGTCGGTGACCACGGTGTCGTTCTCGTTGATCACCGGAATGGCGCCTAGCTCCACCAGGGTCCGCAGGGTGCTGCGGGCGTTCAGGTAGCGCTTGCGGTCGGACAGGTCATCATGGGTCAGCAGGATCTGCGCGGTATGCCGGCCATGCTCGGCGAAGCTGGACTCCCAGGCCTGCACCAGCCCCATCTGCCCCACCGCGGCAGCGGCCTGCAGTTCGTGGACAGCACTTGGACGAGCCTGCCAGCCGAGGCGGCTCATGCCCGCCGCCACGGCGCCGGACGACACCAGCACCAGCTCCACCCCCGCACTGCGCAGGGCCACCATCTGCTCGACCCAGACCGCCATGGACGAGCGATCCAGCCCGCGACCATCGGCCGTCAGCAAAGCACTACCGATCTTCACCACCCAGCGCTGCGCGCCAGTCACCTTGTCCCGCATATCGTCCAACCTTAGCTAGAAGGCCGCGCGGCAAGGCGCGCGGCCATGCGAACATCCCACTGCGCCGGGTGGCGCCGGGATCAGGGTACGTAGAAGATTTCCGGCCCGTCGCCGTCATCCTCGTCGTCGAAATCGTCATCATCGTCAGCAGCGGCACCCTTCAGGCCGGCACGGCGCAGGGCACGCTGGTCGTCCATGGCCTGCAGGCGAGCACGGGCCTCATCCTCGATGCGCTGGTCCAGCTCGGCGAGCTGCTCGGCGTACTCCGGCTCCTCTTCCATGCGCAGGGTACGCTCATCGAGGTAGCGCATGATCTCCTGGGACAGCGCCTCGGTACCTTCGCGCTCCAGGGCGGAGATCACGAACACCGGACCTGCCCAACCCAGACGCTCGAGCACGGCCTTCATGCGCGCGTCACGATCCTCGTCGAGCAGTTGGTCGGCCTTGTTCAGCACCAGCCAGCGATCGCGCTCGGTCAGGGCGGGACTGAAGCGCCCCAGCTCTTCGATGATGGTCGCGGCAGCCTCGGCCGGATCGCTTTCGTCCAGCGGCGCCATGTCGACAATGTGCAGGAGCAGACGGGTACGCGCCAGGTGCTTGAGGAAGCGGATACCCAGGCCGGCACCATCGGCAGCGCCTTCGATCAGGCCAGGGATGTCGGCCACCACGAAGGACTTGAAACGACCGACGCTGACCACACCCAGGTTCGGCACCAGGGTGGTGAAGGGGTAGTCGGCCACCTTCGGCTTGGCGGCGGATACGGCACGGATGAAGGTGCTCTTGCCCGCGTTCGGCAGGCCCAGCAGACCGACATCGGCCAGCACCTTCAGCTCCAGCTTGAGGTCGCGGGACTCGCCCGGCTTGCCCTTGGTGGTCTGGCGCGGCGCGCGGTTGGTGCTGGACTTGAATCGGGTATTGCCCAGGCCGTGCCAGCCGCCCTGGGCCACCAGCAGGCGCTGACCGGGCTTGGTCAGGTCGCCGATGATTTCCTGGGTAGCGGCATCGATCACGGTGGTGCCCACCGGCACCGGCAGGGTCAGGTCATCGCCCTTGCGCCCGGTACAGTCCTTGCTGCCGCCGTTTTCGCCACGCTGGGCGTCGAAGCGACGGGTGTAGCGGTAGTCCACCAGGGTGTTGAGGTTCGGATCGGCCTCCATGTACACGGAGCCGCCATCGCCCCCGTCACCACCGTTGGGGCCGCCCTTTTCAATGAATTTTTCGCGACGGAAACTCATCAGGCCGTTGCCGCCGTCGCCCGCTTTTACAAAGATCGATACTTCATCGACGAATTTCATCAGGACGCCTCCCGCCACGGGGACGGGTTGAGAAAAACAAAGCACATAGAATACAGGGAACCCCGGCTAATGATGCAGGGTTTCCGTGACGCAGAAACGAAAAAGCCCCGTCGCAAGACGGGGCTTTTCCAGCGAGATCGCGATCAGGCCGCGACGATGCTTACGTACTTGCGACCGAAAGCACCTTTGACCTCGAACTTGATCACGCCGTCCACTTTCGCGAACAGGGTGTGATCCTTGCCCAGGCCAACGCCGACGCCGGCGTGGAACTTGGTGCCGCGCTGACGCACGATGATGTTGCCGGCCTTGACAACCTGGCCGCCGAACAGCTTCACGCCAAGGCGTTTACTTTCTGAGTCGCGGCCGTTGCGGGTAGAACCGCCAGCTTTTTTGTGTGCCATGAGTCAAATCCTCCAAAAAGGAAATTAGGCCTGGATGCCGGTGATCTTGATTTCAGTGAACCACTGGCGGTGGCCCTGGCGCTTCATGTGGTGCTTACGACGGCGGAACTTGATGATGCGCACTTTGTCGTGACGGCCCTGGGAGACCACTTCAGCGACTACTTTGGCGCCATCGACGACCGGAGCACCGATTTTCACGTCTTCGCCATTGCCGATCAGCAGGACGCGATCGAAAGTCACGGATTCGCCGGTGGCGACTTCGAGCTTCTCGATCTTCAGGAATTCACCTTCAGCGACTTTGTATTGCTTGCCGCCGGTAACGATAACTGCGTACATGGATTTTCTCCGTTAAACCTGCTCACCCGACGCTTTATAGAAAGAGGTATGGGTCGGCATGGCTGCATGGGGCCGGAACTGACACCCGTGCAATTGCGTAAGGCAGGAAAATGCCCAAGGAAGTTCAGGGGCCGCGATTGTACGCAAGCCGCGATTGCCGCGCAAGCACCGCCGGGGCTCGCCTTGACAGCCCCCAGCGCGGTCCCTAGCATGCCGCGCAACCTAACAGGAGCACTTCCGGCTGATGCAACCCCAGGCTTTCTACCGCGTGGTGGCGGACGATTTTACCGCAGTCGACGATATCATTCGTCGGCAACTGACCTCCCGCGTTCCCCTGGTGGAAAAGATCGGTGACTACATCGTTTCCGCCGGCGGCAAGCGCCTGCGCCCACTGCTGGTGCTGCTCAGCGGCAACGCCCTGGGCTTCGGCGGCGACCAGTTGCGCCTGCTGGCCGCGACCATCGAGTTCCTGCATACCTCCACCCTCCTCCACGACGACGTGGTAGACGCCTCCGGCCTGCGCCGCGGCCGTTCCACCGCCAACGCGCTCTGGGGCAACGCACCCAGCGTGCTGGTGGGCGACTTCCTCTATGCCCGCTCCTTCGAAATGATGGTGGAACTCGGCTCCATGCCGGTGATGCGCATCATCTCCCAGGCCACCCGGGTCATCGCCGAAGGCGAAGTGCTGCAGCTGTCGAAGATCCGCGACGCCAGCACCACCGAAGAAACCTACATGGAAGTCATCCGCGGCAAGACCGCGATGCTGTTCGAGGCCTCCACCCACAGCGCGGCCATGCTGGCCGGTGCCAGCGCCGAACAGGCCGAGTCCCTGCGCCAGTTCGGCGACGCCCTGGGCATCGCCTTCCAGCTGGTGGACGACCTGCTCGACTACCGTGGCGACGCGGCCACCCTCGGCAAGAACGTCGGTGACGACCTGGCCGAAGGCAAGCCGACGCTGCCGCTGATCGCCACCATGCGCGATGGCACCGCGGAACAGGCCAGCCTGGTGCGCAAGGCCATCCAGCAGGGCGGCAGCCAGGACCTCGAAGGCATCCGTGCCGCCGTCGAAGCCGCCGGCGCACTGGACTACACCGCGCGCCTGGCCCGCGAATACGCCGCACGCGCCATCGCCTGCCTGGACGTACTACCGCCCGGCCCCTATCGCGACGCCCTGGTCGAACTCACCGAATTCGCCGTCGCGCGGACCCACTGAGTTCCGAAGCACCGAAAGAGCCCCTCCCTGCGACGGGCTTTTTTTGCGCCCACTGGCGGCTCAGACGCTCGAGCAGGATGGGGCGGGCAGCGCTCCGTGAGCCTGCGAAACCCATCGACACCGCGCCGACAGCATGGGTTTCGCTCCGCTCTACCCATCCTACGAAACTCGGGAGCACCGAAAGAACCCGTCCCTGCGACGGGCTTTTTTCTGCCGCGACGAAAGGCATCGATTGACACTTGCTATTTCGATAATAGGAATTATTCTCATCTCTACTTTTCTCAAGGAGATGAGCCATGACCTACCTGATCGATGCCTGGCTGGATCGCCCCCACCCCTACCTGCGGATTCTCCACCGGGAAACCGGTGAGGTCTGCGCCGTACTCGAAGAAGAGGCCCTGGACGAACTTCGCGACCAGGGCGACCTCGACATGGCCGGCCTGAACTCCAGCGAACCCCTGGTGCTCAAGGAACTGGTACGCACCCTCTTCCTGTTCTGCTATGCCAGGGCGCTACGGCCCCATGGCGAGGCGCACTGAGCAGGATCGGGGACAGGGGATGACGCAGGACGCATCATCCACAGGACCGGCGCGAGGGCAAAGGCGCCCTCGCCGGTTCCCGGGCGAGCCAGGGACGGCACGCCCGGGGGCAACCTGGATCAGAGGATGTCCAGGAGCTCCACATCGAACACCAGCACGCTGTGCGGCGGGATGCTGCCGACGGCCTGGCCGCCATAGGCCAGCTCGCTCGGCACGTGCAGGCGCCACTTGCTGCCGGTATTCATCAGCTGCAGGGCTTCGACCCAGCCTGCGATCACGCCGCCCACCGGGAATTCGGCCGGCTGGCCACGATCGTAGGAGCTGTCGAACACGGTGCCGTCGATCAGGGTGCCGTGGTAGTGGGTACGCACGGTGTCTTCGGCCGACGGCTTGGCGCCCTCGCCCGCCACCAGCACTTCGTACTGCAGGCCGGACGCCAGGACGGTCACGCCTTCACGCTTGGCGTTCTCTTCCAGGTAGGTACGGCCGGCGCCAGCGGCGGCTTCGGCCTTGACCTGGGCTTCTGCCTGCATGCGCTCGCGGATCACGCGGAAGCTGGCCGACAGCGCAGCGCCGTCGACGCGGCTTTCCAGGCCCTGGAAGGCATCGCTGAGGCCGGCGAGCACGGCGTCCAGGCTCACGCCGGGCGGGGGGTTGTCACGGATCTGGTCGCCGAGCTGACGGCCGATGCCGTAGCTGACGCGGGTTTCGTCGGTGGAAAGGTCGAGTTGGGACATGGCGGAACTCCGCTCAGGGAAAAAAGGCCGGCCAGACTAGCACAGCTTCCCCTTCCCGGCGCGAGCTCCGCTCAGTGACGCTGCGCTAGTGGGAAACGCGGGTCGAGATCGGGACTCGCACGGTGTCCTGGCTGTCCGCTTCCATCCCGCACATCTCGTCATGCACCACGTCGTGCACCAGATGGAAGGGAAGCTCCGGGAACTCGTGCAGCACCTCCCGCGCGTGCTCCACCGAACGCAGGTGCACGGCGTGGCCGTGGCCGTCGTCCAGGCTATGGGAGCGCCCATCGATTCGGGCTTCCAGCAGGTAGATGCCCCCCTCGAGGGAGATCAGGTTGATTTCTTCGACGTGCCCGGCGCGGGCATGGCTGGTGAGGTCGTGCAGTTTCATGGCGTCGCCCTCGCGCGCTGTACACCTCAAATCTAATGCACGAGGCCGGATGTGGACGCCGGAAACGCAACCGCCCGTCCGCTTTTCGGCGGGCGGGCGGTGCGGGCGGCCGCGAAGCGGCGATCAGTGGTCGTGCTTGGTCATCTTGTCCAGGTAGCCCATGGCGAAGGCCGAGATGACGAAGGTCATGTGCAGGACGACATACCAGAGGATCTTGTCGTTATCGATGTTCTGCGCATCCATGAAGATCCGCAGCAGGTGGATGGAGGAAATCGCCACGATGGAAGCGGCCACTTTCATCTTCAGCGACCCGGAATCCATCTTGCCGAGCCAGCTCAGCTTTTCCTTGTCCTCATCGATATCCAGCTGCGAAACGAAGTTCTCGTAGCCGGAAATCATCACCATCACCAGCAGGCCGCCCACCAGCGACATGTCGATCAGCGAGAGCAGCACCAGGATCAGGTCCGCCTCGGTCTTCTCGAACACATGGGGCAGGATGTGCACGATCTCCTGGAAGAACTTCAGGGTCAGTGCCAGCAGCGCCAGGGACAGGCCGAGGTAAATGGGCGCCAGCAGCCAGCGTGCGGTGTACATCGAATTTTCTAGAAAGCGTTCCATGGCTTCTCGCAGTCAATAAAAAACCGGCCGCGAGTATAGCGATGACTTTCCTACAGAAAAATAATGGCAACCCCTGACGAAATATCCCCAAACACTGTGGATAAGTCTGTGCACGAGCACTGGAACGTCCTACACACCGCCCTTTCCCTGCCGCTTTGCGGCAGCTGCTCAAAAGCTGGCCGGCGAATGGCGCCTCAGCTTTCCGGACGGAACTGGTAGTCACCCAGGTTGCGACAACGCGTGCCATTGAGTCGCCGCAATTCACCCTGCAGGTGCAGACGCCAGATCGGCGGGTCGTGGGCTTCGGTATAGCCCTGCTCGGCCAGGCAATCGGCGATCGCGGAGAGCACCGACTCGGCCACGAGAGGCCCATGGAAAGGGCCCTGGGCTTTGATGGCCGAGGGCTGCTCCCCCGACATTCCTGCCGCACAGAGCAGGGTCCAGAGTCCATTCTCTCCCGCCAGTGGACGGATCACGCATTCGATCCGAGTCACCAGTCCCAGGCATTGGCGGGTAAGGCAGAGGTTGCGCGTCATGGCGGCTTTCCTCGCAGGGGCCTGTTTTTCAGCCTACACCCGAGTTTGGACCTGCGAAAGCGCGAAGCTTATCCACGCCAGCTGTGGATAATCCTGTGAACAGGGTGAGGGAAAGGCAGCGGGACAGGCTCTTCGCGGGGATCGGCGCCCGCCGCTCAATGACTGACCAGCCATACCGGGAACCAGTCCCGGCATGGCAGGTCGCGGCGTCGATCAGGACGGGCCCTGGCTCTTGTCCGCAGCCGGCACCTTGCCCGGCTCCTGCTTCGGCCCCTTGCGGGCCGGCTTGGGTGGCGCGGCGGCCTTGGACACGGCGTCGACCACCTCCTGGGCGGGCCCGGCCTTCTCTTCTTCCTCCAGCCCCATCTCGGCGATTTCCCGCAGACGCGCCACCACGCGGGCGTTGACGCTGCCCTCCGGGAACTGGCCCTTGTCGTCGGGCATGCCGGCCGGCTCGCCCACCAGCAGGCTCAGTGCCTCGTCGGCCTGGCGCACCGCGTAGACGTGGAAACGGCCCTTGCGCACCGCCTCCAGCACCCGCTCGCCGAGCATCAGGTTGGTGACGTTGGCGTGGGGAATGATCACCCCCTGCTCACCGGTCAGCCCGCGGGCCTCGCAGAGGCGGAAGAAGCCTTCGATCTTCTCGTTGACCCCGCCCACCGCCTGCACCTCGCCGAACTGGTTGATCGAACCGGTGATGGCGAAGCACTGCTTGAGGGGCGTGCGCGACAGGGCGGAGATCAGGGTGCAGGCCTCGCCGAGGGAGGCACTGTCGCCATCCACATAGCCGTAGGACTGCTCCAGGGCGATGCTCGCGGAAATCTCCAGGGGAAACTCCTGGGCATAACGGCTGCCGAGGTAGCCGGTGAGGATCATCACGCCCTTGGAGTGGATGGGTTGGCCGAGGTTGACCTCGCGCTCGATATCGACGATGCCCGATGTCCCCGGGTAGACGGTGGCGGAGATCCGCGCCGGCACGCCGAAGGCCGAATCGCCCACTTCCAGTACGGTGAGGCCGTTGCACTTGCCCACTGCGGCGCCGGCGGTGTCGATCAGGATGATGCCGGCCAGCATGTCGTCGAGGATGCGCGCCGACACCCGGCCGGTGCGGGTCGCCTTGGCCTTGAGGGCACGCTCGATATGGTCGGCGTCGGTCACCGCCTCGCCCGCCAGCTGGCGGATGAAGTCGGCCTCGCTGACCAGTTGGAAAAGGTCGCCGATGCGTGCCGAGAGGCGTCCCTGATGCTCGGCCAGGCGTGCGCTGTAGGTCGCCAGGCCGGCGACGGCGGCGGCGGTCAGCGGCGCCATGCCTTCCTCCGAAGTGCGGGTCCTCAGCAACTGGGCGAACTGTTCCAGGCTGTCGTCCGACAGGGTGATCTCCTCATCGAAGTCCACCAGCACCCGGAACATCTCCTGGAAGTCCGGGTCCAGGTCCTGCAGGGTGTAGTAGAGCTGGCGCGAGCCGATGATCAGCACCTTCACCTGCAGCGGGATCACCTGGGGCGTCAGGGTCACGGTGGCCAGGCGCCCCAGCTCCGCGAGGGGGGACTCCATCTTCAGCTTGCGCGAATGCAGGGCGCGCTTCAGGGCGTCCCAGACGAAGGGCTCGCTCAGCAGCTTCTCCGCCTCCAGCACCAGGAAGCCGCCGTTGGCGCGGTGCAGCGCGCCGGGGCGCAGCTGGCGATAGCTGGTGTAGAGGGCGCCCTGGTCGGTGCCGTATTCGATGCGGCCGAACAGGTTGTCGTAGGTCGGGTGGGACTCGAACACCACCGGCGCGCCACCGCTGGCGTGATGGCCCACCACCAGGCTCGGGCAGTATTGCTCTTCCAGCAGCTCGCGGCGCTGGGCGTCCGGCTTCTCGTCCAGCAGCTGGTCCACCACCGTCTTCAGCAGGTTGCACTGCATGGCCTGCAGATAGGCCACCACGCCGGCGTTCTCGGCATACTTCTCGGACAGCGGCGAGAGCAGCGGCTGCAGGGCCTGGGTGATGGTGTCCTCGTTCAGCTGGCGCAGCTGATTGCTGGACTCGCGCTTCCACTGCGGCAGGCTGGACAGTTCCTCGTTGAGGCGTTCCTCCAGCGCCGCGATGTCCTCGTGGAAACGCTCGCGCTCGGCTTCCGGCAACTGGGCGAAGTCGGCCTCGTCCAGGGCCTTGCCGTCCTTCATGGGGGTGAAGGCGATGTTGGCGCTGTCGCGGTAGAGCGCCACGTCCTTGTCCAGGGCCAGGCGCTCGATGATGTCCAGGGCCCGGTCGTAGCGCTGGTTGAAGGCGCGGTCGATGGCGCTCTTCTTCTGCTGGAAGGTGGGCGTCTCGAACACCGCCGGGAAGGTGGCCAGCAGGTTGTCCACCAGGTGCTCGATATCGCTGATGAAGTCGCTCGCCTCGCCCGCAGGAAGCTGCAGGGCACGGGGCTCGCGGGGCTCGTCGAAGTTGTTGACGTAGACCCAGTCCACCGGGGTCGCCAGGCGCTTGCCCTCGGCCTTGAGGTAGCGCTGGACGAAGGAGAAGCGGCCGGTGCCCGGCTCGCCCATCACATAGACGTTGTAGCCGGGACGTGGCATGGCGACGCCGAATTGCAGGGCCTCCACCGCACGTTCCTGGCCGAGCACGCCGCGAAAGGGCTCCAGATCGTCGGTGGTCGTGAAACTGAACTGATGGGGCTCGAAGGGACGGGTCAGCGCATCGGGCGCCAGTCGCAGGCTGGCAGCGAAGGAGTCAGGCATCGAGTGTCCTTAATGGCTCGGCAAGAAAGCGATGGCCGCATTCTGGCGCCGCCCCGACATTACTGGCAAGGCATTGCGCCAGCGCCGGATCAACGCGCCAGGTCGGCGCAGCCCAGGCAATATTCGGCCGCCGGCAGCACGGCGAGGCGCGCCGGCTCTATGGGCTCGCCGCAACGCTGGCAATAGCCGTAGCTGCCGTCGGCCAGACGCAGCTTGGCCAGCCCCACACGGCGCAGCGCCGCCTCGGTCTCGGCGAGGATGGCCTCCAGGACCTCGTCGTTCTCCCGCTGCAGGGCCTGTTCGGCGAAGTCCGGCGAATGGCTGCGGGCCAGGTCTTCGCGGATGGCGTTGGCACGCGCGGTATATTCCACAATCAGGGCGTCGAGGGCGGCCCGAGGGTCGGTGGCGGTCATGCGGGAATCTCCCCTGTTCACCCCCTAAGTGTGGACGCTGTAACGCAGCCTGCATCCCGGCAGGGCAAACTTGCGCAAAAGCCGGCCCTGGCCTTGCTTGACACCCGCCCCGACCGTACCCAAAGCTCCGGCCAACGAACCTCTCGTGAAGAAGAGCTGCGCCCTTGAAACGGATTTTGCCGTACCTCGCCCTGTGCTCCTGGATCACCGCCCACGCCGCCCCCCAACTCCCCGCCGAACGCCTTGAGGCGCTGGCCGATGATCCCTACTGGATAGCCCTGGGCCACTACGAGACCGGCAAGCTGGGCGGCTGGCGCAGCTATGTGGATGATCCGGACTTCTTCCTCGCAGCGGACGGGGCGAACAACCCGGCGGCCGAACTGCGCGCCACGCTGGACGCTCTCTACGCCCCCGCCAGCCTCGGCGACCGGCACCCGCAGTGCACCTACCCCGCGCGGACCCGCTGGCTGCGCCAGCAACTGCAGCTGAACGACCTGCCGCAACCGGCCTGCAGCGAATTCCAGGCCTGGTACGCCGACGTCAACCCGCACAGCACGGTGCTGGTGTTCCCCGCCGCCTACCTGAACAGCCCGTCCTCCATGTTCGGCCACACCCTGCTGCGCATCGACCAGCCGGACATCCACGAGAACAACACGGTGATGCTCAGCTACGCGCTGAACTTCGGCGCCTTCATCGAGGGCTCGGACAACAGCATCCTCTATGCCTGGAAGGGCCTGATGGGCGGCTACCCCGGCCTCTTCGCCCTGGTGCCCTACCGCGAGAAGCTCAAGGAATACAGCCGCCTGGAGAACCGCGATCTCTGGGAATACCGCCTGAATCTCAGCCCCGCGGAGACCGGACGCATGGTGGAACACGTCTGGGAACTCAAGCAGATCCGCTTCGACTACTACTTCTTCGACGAGAACTGCTCCTACCGCCTGCTGGAACTGCTGGAGATCGCCCGCCCCGGCATCGAGCTCACCGAGCAGTTCCCCATCACCGCGATCCCCACCGACACCGTGCGCGCGGTCAAGCAGGCCGGGCTGGTGGAGTCCATCGACTACCGCCCTTCGCGGGAGAAGGAGCTGCTGGCCCGCGCCGAGCCCCTGGACGACGCCGAACAGCGATGGGTACTGCTTCTCACCGATGACGAGAAGCTGCTGGAGGCCCCGGACTTCCTCGCCCTGCCCGCCCCGCGCCGGGCCCTGGTCCAGGACGCCGCCTTCCGCCTGGTGCGTTACCGCACCACCGGCGAGGAACGCACCCGGGAAAACGCCACCCGCAGCTACAAGCTGCTGCAGGGCATCAACCGCAATCCGCCGCCGGAGCTCGAGGTGGAACGCCCCGACCTGCCCGAGGACGGCCACGAATCCCGCACCTGGCAACTGGGCCTGGGCAGCCGCGAGGACCGGGCCTTCGCCGAATACGGCCTGCGCATGGCCTACCACGACCTCAACGACAACCTGTCCGGTTTTCCCCTGGGCGCGCAGATCGAGATCCTCCAGCTCAAGCTGCGCCAGTACGAGGACAACCACTGGCAACTGCAACGTCTGGACCTGGCCACCATCCGCTCCCTGACCCCGCGCGGCGAACTGCTCAAGCCCTGGTCCTGGCAGGTGGCTGGCGGTCTCGAGCGGGTTCCCGGCGAAGACGGCGACGAACGCCTGGTCAGCCACCTGAACGGCGGCATCGGCGGTTCCTGGCAGCTGAACGACGAGACCCTGGGCTTCGCCCTGGTCACGGCCCGTGTCGAGCACAACCAGGACTTCGTGCCCTTCATCGCCAGCGCCGCCGGCTTCGACACCGGCCTGCTCTGGCACAACCCGCTGGGCAGCCTGAGCCTGGAAGCCTCCGGCGACTATTTCCACAACGGCGAAGTACGGCGCCGCCTGTCCCTCAACCAGCAGTGGGAAATCTCCCGCAACCTCGGCCTGCGACTCTCGGCGCAGCGCGAGTTCAGCCAGCTGACCGAGCCGGTGAACGAGGTGATGCTGGAGCTGAAGTGGTATCACTATTGATGGGTATCGCTTCGCTCCACCCATCCTACGGTCGATGCTCCGCCGGTAAGATGCGTGTCCGGCCTGCCCGAACGGGCCCAGAATAGTTATCCCCCCCATCAGTCAGGCAGCGCAGATGAAACCGAACAGCCCGCAATTGCTGGAAGTGGCCGGCGGCAAGCCCATCCACCTCTGGACCCAGGGTGTGCCGGTGGAAGAGGAAGCCCGCCAGCAACTGATCAACACGGCGAAGATGCCCTTCATCTTCAAGCACCTGGCAGTGATGCCCGACGTGCACCTGGGCAAGGGCTCGACCATCGGCAGCGTGATTCCCACCGTGGGCGCGATCATTCCGGCCGCCGTGGGCGTGGACATCGGCTGCGGCATGATCGCCGCCCTCACCTCCCTGCGCGCCGCCGACCTGCCGGACAACCTCCGCGGCCTGCGCAGCGCCATCGAACACGCAGTGCCCCACGGCAAGACCTTCGGCAGACGCGACCAGGGCGCCTGGGATGACGTGCCGGAGGCCGCCGACCAGGCCTGGCGCCCGCTGGCCGTACGCTTCAAGGCCATTACCGCCAAGTACCCCCGGCTGGAAAAGACCAACAACCGCCATCACCTCGGCACCCTGGGCACCGGCAACCACTTCATCGAGGTCTGCCTGGACGAGGCCGACCGCGTCTGGTTCATGCTCCACAGCGGCTCGCGCGGGGTGGGCAACGCCATCGGCACCCAGTTCATCGAACTGGCCCAGGCCGACATGCGCCAGCACCTGGCCAACCTGCCGGACCGGGACCTGGCCTACTTCGAAGAAGGCAGCAAGCACTTCGAGGACTACGTCGAGGCCGTGGGCTGGGCCCAGGATTTCGCCCGGCAGAACCGCGCCCTGATGATGCAGGCGGTGATCGCCGCAGCCCGCAAGGCCATCGGCAAACCCTTCGAGGCCAGCCTGGAGGCGGTGAACTGCCACCACAACTATGTGCAGAAGGAATGGCACTTCGGTCGCGAAGTGCTGGTGACGCGCAAGGGCGCGGTGTCGGCGCAGAAGGGCGAGCTCGGCATCATCCCCGGCTCCATGGGTGCCAAGAGCTTCATCGTCCGCGGGCTGGGCAACGAGGAGGCGTTCTGCTCCTGCAGCCACGGCGCCGGCCGCACCATGAGCCGGGGACGGGCGAAGAAGCTGTTCACCGTGGAAGACCAGGTGCGCGCCACCGCCCACGTGGAATGCCGCAAGGACAAGGACGTGATCGACGAGATCCCCATGGCCTACAAGGACATCGATGCGGTGATGGCCGCCCAGCGCGACCTGGTGGAAGTGGTGCACACCCTGCGCCAGGTGGTCTGCGTGAAAGGCTGAGTCAGCGCCGCGCACAAGGAACAGCATGAAACCGGACCTGATCCAGCTCGACGGCAACGAAGGCGGCGGGCAGCTCCTGCGCAGCGCCCTCGGCCTGTCGATGGTCAGCGGCCGGCCCTTCCACATCTACAGCATCAGGGGCCGACGCAGCCGTCCCGGATTGCTGCGCCAGCACCTGACCGCCGTGCGGGCCGCCGCCGAGGTCTGCGGGGCGCAGGTCGAGGGTGCGGAACTAGGTTCGGGGGAGCTGAGCTTCCGCCCCGGCACCATCCGCGTCGGCCACTACGCCTTCGCCATCGGCACTGCCGGTAGCTGTTCGCTGGTGTTGCAGACCCTGCTGCCGGCAGTGCTGATGGCCGGCGGCGACAGCCAGGTGCGGATCACCGGCGGCACCCACAACCCGCTGGCGCCACCGGTCGACTTCCTGCAGCACAGCTGGCTGCCGCTGCTGCGGCGGATGGGGGCGGAGGTCGAGCTGGAGTTGCTCCGGCACGGCTTCGCCCCGGCCGGCGGCGGCGAGATCCTCGCCCGGGTGCGGCCGGCGCACTGGCAACCGCTGCACCTGGAGCGCCCCGGCGCGATCCGCCAGCGGCGGGCACGCGCCCTGCTCGCCGGCCTGCCGATGCATATCGGCGAGCGCGAACTGGAACGGGTAAGGCGCCGCCTCGGCTGGCGCGAAGACGAACGCCAACTGGTTTTCCTCCCCCAGGACCAGGGGCCGGGCAATGTGCTGCAGCTGGAAATCGACTGCGAACAGGTCCGCGAGACCTTCACAGCCTTCGGCCAGCGCGGCATCAGCGCCGAGCGCGTGGCCGGCCAGGCGATCGCCCAGGCCGAGGCCTGGATGGAAAGCCACTGCGCGGTGAGCGAGCACCTGGCCGACCAGTTGCTGTTGCCCATGGCCCTGGCCGGCGCCGGCAGTTTCACCACGCCAAGCCTGAGCGACCACCTGCAGAGCAACCGGCAGGTGATCGAGCGCTTCCTTGCGGTGCGTATCCATAGCGAGGCGCTGGCCGGGAACGGCTATCGCGTCGTCATCGGAGCGCCTTGACGTTTCATCACGGGGAGGGCGGGAAGTGCAGAACCTGTAGGGGCGAATTCATTCGCCAAGCAGGCCGCAGGTCTGCCCTGCAAAGGCCAGGAGGGGCAGCTGCGCTGCCCTTGGCGAATGAATTCGCCCCTACAAGACCAGCGTCGCGCTTAGACCACGCCCTGCGCCAGCATGGCGTCGGCCACCTTGACGAAGCCGGCGATATTGGCGCCCTTGACGTAGTTCACCCGGCCCTTTTCCTCGCCGTAGTGCACGCAGGCATGGTGGATGTTCTGCATGATGCCGTGCAGGCGCTGGTCCACCTCGCCGGCGGTCCAGTGCAGGCGCATGGCGTTCTGGCTCATCTCCAGGCCGCTGGTGGCCACGCCGCCGGCGTTGGACGCCTTGCCCGGGGCGAAGAGAACGCCGGCCTCGATGAAGAGATCCACGGCTTCCAGGGTGGACGGCATGTTGGCGCCCTCGGCGACGCAGACACAGCCGTTGGCCAGCAGCGCGCGGGCATCCTCGGCATCCAGCTCGTTCTGGGTCGCGCAGGGCAGCGCGATGTCGCAGGGCAGCGTCCAAGGCCGCTGGCCGGGCAGGAAGCGCAGGTCCGGGCCGCTGAGCTCGCTGATGCGGCCACGGCGGACATTCTTCAGCTCCATCAGCTCTTCCCACTGTTCCAGGGTCAGGCCGGCCTCGGCGAAGAGGGTGCCCTCGGAGTCGGACAGGGAAATCACCTTGCCACCCAGCTCCATGACCTTCTGCGCCGCGTACTGGGCGACGTTGCCGGAGCCGGAGATGGCCACGCGCTGGCCGTCGAAGCCGCGGCCGATGCCCTTGAGCATCTCCTGGGCGAAGTAGACGCAACCGTAGCCGGTGGCTTCGGGGCGGATCAGGCTGCCGCCGTAGGCCAGGCCCTTGCCGGTGAAGACCGAGGTGAATTCGTTGGACAGGCGCTTGTACTGGCCGAAGAGGAAACCGATCTCGCGGGCGCCGACGCCGATGTCACCGGCCGGGACGTCCAGGTCGGCGCCGATGTGGCGGTACAGCTCGCTCATGAAGGACTGGCAGAAGCGCATGACTTCGGCGTCGCTCTTGCCCTTGGGGTCGAAGTCCGAACCACCCTTGCCGCCGCCCATGGGCAGCGAGGTCAGGGAGTTCTTGAATACCTGCTCGAAGGCGAGGAACTTCAGCACCCCGAGGTTCACCGAGGGATGGAAGCGCAAGCCGCCCTTGTACGGGCCGATGGCGCTGCTCATCTGCACCCGGAAACCACGGTTGACCCGGACCTGGCCCTTGTCGTCGACCCACGGCACCCGGAACAGCACGGCGCGCTCAGGCTCGACTATGCGTTCGATGATGCCGGCCTCGAGGTACTGAGGGTGGGCTTCCAGGAAGGGCCAAAGGCTGCGCAACACCTCTTCCACGGCCTGGTGGAACTCGGGCTGGTCGGGGTCGCGCTGCTTCAGGCGCTGCAGGAAAGCGTCGACGGATTGGGTCATGTCTCTCACCAATTTTTCTTTTGTGAACAATTTATGGCGCGAGACTCTACCAAGCCAGGCTGCACCTCGATAGGGCGAAATGACGCATTGATGAATCTTTTTGGTGCATTGGATATAAATCGACGCCCGGATCGGCGGATTCCTGCGCATACAGAGCACTATTCCATGACTTCCCGCCGACGGCCTTTCGCACCAATACATGGCGCATTGCGCACCACGAACGATCAACGGCTGCGCGGAACTCCCAGGGGGACCGGGCCTCGCAGGCTCGGCGCCAACCTGCCGGACTCAGGGCGCCGTTGATTCGCGCAGTACCTGCCGGGGGTTGATGCCCAAGCCGCTGCGCTTACCGCCCATCACCACCGAGCCTTGGTCGGGCAAGCCCTTCCAGACGTCCTCCGGCACGCAGACGCCCATCCCCTGGGCGGCATCGTCGAGTACCAGCTCCACCCGATACTCACAGCCCAGTCCGCCCTGCTCCTTGGCCAGCACCCGTGCGGCGAACTCGGCGTCCTCGCCCAGCCACTGCGTGTAGAGCGCTGCCACCGGCACCTGCAGGGCACCCCAGACCACCAGGGCCAGGAGCGAACCCAGGGTCAGGTGCAGCTGCCAGCGGGCGGCGTCGGTTTCCAGGCCGAACAGGGTGCCGAAGCGCTCGCGCCGGGCCAGCCAGGCGTAGAGCACGCCACCCAGCAGCAGGGCGCAGAAGACGGAACCGACCTTCCAGCCTGGCGACGGATAAAAGGAGAAGTACAGGCCGCAGACGCCGAACAGCGCCAGGGACGAGAGCCAGAACAGGTAGTGGTTGAATCCCTTCACGGAACCTCCTGAAACGAAAACGGAGCCCCAGGGCTCCGTTTTCGCGTAGCGCTTGCCCGAGGCTTACTGGGCCAGCTTCTTGTAACGCACGCGGTGCGGCTGGGACGCCGCCTCGCCGAGGCGCTTCTTGCGGTCCGCTTCGAACTCGGTGTAGTTGCCTTCGAAGAAGGTCACCTTGCCGTCGTCCTCGTAGGACAGGATGTGGGTGGCGATACGGTCCAGGAACCAGCGATCGTGGGAAATCACGATGGCGGCACCGGGGAAGTCCAGCAGCGCCTCTTCCAGGGCGCGGAGGGTTTCCACGTCCAGGTCGTTGGACGGTTCGTCGAGCAGCAGCACGTTGCCGCCCTGCTTCAGGGTCAGGGCCAGGTGCAGGCGGCCACGCTCACCACCGGAGAGGTCCTTGACGAACTTCTGCTGGTCGGCGCCCTTGAAGTTGAAGCGGCCGACATAGCCACGGGACGGCACCTCGTAGTTGCCGACCTTGATCATGTCGAAACCGTCGGAGACCTGCTCCCATACGGTCTTGTTGCCTTCCAGGCTGTCGCGGCTCTGGTCGACGCTGGCCAGTTGCACGGTTTCGCCGATGTCGATGCTGCCCGAGTCCGGCTGCTCCTTGCCCATGATCATGCGGAACAGGGTCGACTTGCCGGCGCCGTTGCCACCGATCACGCCGACGATGGCGCCCTTGGGCACGCTGAAGGACAGGTCATCGATCAGCACGCGGTCGCCATAGCCCTTGGTGACGTTGTTGAACTCGATGACCTTGTCGCCCAGGCGCGGACCGGCCGGGATGTAGATCTCGTTGGTCTCGCTGCGCTTCTGGAATTCCTGGGACTGCATTTCCTCGAAGCGTTGCAGACGGGCCTTGGACTTGGACTGGCGAGCCTTGGCACCCTGGCGCACCCACTCCAGTTCGGCCTTCATGGCCTTGGCGTGGGAAGCCTCCTGCTTGGCTTCCTGGGCCAGGCGGTTGGCCTTGGATTCCAGCCAGCCGGAGTAGTTGCCCTCGAAGGGGATGCCGTAGCCGCGGTCCAGTTCGAGGATCCAGCCGGCGACGTTGTCGAGGAAGTAACGGTCGTGGGTAATGGCCACCACGGTGCCGGGGAAGTCGTGGAGGAAGTGTTCCAGCCAGGCCACGGAGTCGGCGTCCAGGTGGTTGGTCGGTTCGTCCAGCAGCAGCATGTCGGGGGCCGACAGCAGCAGGCGGCACAGGGCCACGCGGCGCTTCTCGCCACCGGAGAGGTGTTCGATCTTCGCGTCCCACGGCGGCAGGCGCAGGGCATCGGCGGCGACTTCCAGCTGGCGCTCCAGGTTATGGCCGTCGGCGGCCTGGAGGATGGCTTCCAGCTTGGCCTGCTCGGCGGCCAGGGCGTCGAAGTCGGCGTCCGGCTCGGCATAGGCGGCGTAGACCTCATCGAGGCGGGCCTGGGCCTGCTTGATTTCGCCCACGGCCTCTTCGACGATGTCACGCACGTTCTTGGTCGGGTCGAGCTTGGGCTCCTGGGGCAGGTAGCCGACCTTGATCCCCGGCATCGGGCGGGCTTCACCGTCGATCTCGGTATCCACGCCGGCCATGATGCGCAGCAGGGTCGACTTGCCCGCGCCGTTCAGGCCGAGCACGCCGATCTTGGCGCCCGGGAAGAAGGAGAGGGAAATGTCCTTGAGAATCTCACGCTTCGGCGGCACGACCTTGCCGACCCGGTGCATGGTGTAGACGTATTGAGCCATGACAGACCTTGGTGCTGTGACGAATGTTGGATAAGGCGGGGAGCGACGGATTGGGAACAGGCGCTCCCGCGCGCGTGCGGCAAAGCTACCGGAATGCGCCGGGGAGGGCAAACGACAGTCGTCGGCGGTGCTGGCACTTTGCATGCCTTCAAGGCATGCTAGCCAGTCCGCGGGCCCCGGGGTCCGGGACGCCCCGTCAGCTGCCAGTCGAGCAGTAGCAGCAGGAACGCATCCGTGCCAGCCAGCCCACTCCCTCCCGCCCAGCGCGAGCCAGGACAGCCTCTGCCCGGCGCCCCCGCGCGCCGCTCGGCCAAAGGCCTGTTGATGGGGCTGGTGCTGCTGATGCTGGCCCTGCTGCTCTGGCAGCTGCATCAGGAATACCGCCAGCTCCAGGGCGGCGCGCGGGATCGCAACTACACCCTGACCCGCGAACTGGCCAGCCACCTCGAGCTGGTCATGCAGATGAAGGCGGACGCGGTGCTCGCCCTGCTCCGCCAGCAGGCGGTCGATGCCCGGCTGGAAGACCAGCGCCTGGCGGCCCTGGACCTGGTGCGCCCCCTGCTGCCGGCGGTGCGCAGCCTGGCCTGGCTCAACCCCAATGGCGGGCTGCTGGCCGACACCCGGGCCGGCAGCGACGATGCGCTGTTCCTCGCCAGCCTGGTCCAGCGCAGCGAAGGCGAGGCCTACCACTACGCGTTCAGGCCCCATGGCCGCGGCGAGGTCTACCTGGTCGTGCGCCAGTCGCCCTTGCCCGAACCCAGCGGTTACTGGGCCCTGCGCCTGGACGCCGAAACCATCCGCGCCTGGCTGCTGAAACACGAAGACCGCGACTACCGCTGGCTGCTGGAAGACCGCGTCCTCCAGCGCGTGCTGGCCAGGAGCAGCAAGGCCGACCAGCCGGGCCCCCTCATCATGCCGGTGACCGCCGAGCAGGAGGCGCAGACCATACTCGTCGAAGAGCTCGCCCACAGCGACTGGCGGGTCCGTGCCCTGCACGACGAGCGCCAGGTGCGGGCCAGCCTGCTGCCCGAGCTGCTCAGCAAGCTGCTGCTGTTCCTCATCAGCGCCAGCCTGGCCTTGATCGCCCTTTATTACCTGCAACGCGAGCAACGTGGGTTGCGCGAACTCCACGATGCCTCGCGGCGCTCCCTGCGCCAGGCCGCCAGCGCCCTCGGGGTGATCGAGGAGCGGGTCCTGGCGACTCAGGTGGACGGCCGCCTGAGCTACCTCAACCCCCAGGCCGAAGCCATGTTCGGCATCAGCGCCGATCGCGCCCAGGATTACCACCTGCTGGCCTTGCTGCCCGGCCTGGACCCCCTGCTGCTCAATGCTCCCGGCCTCGACCACGACCTGGGCTCGGACCTGGTGCAGTTCCAGCGCGGCGGCGAGCAGCGCCTGCTGGCCGTCACCCGCAACGATCTCAACGATGGCGCCCAGTTGCTCGGCTACGTCTGGGTGCTGCGCGACGTCACCGAGGAACAGCGCGCCCTGCGCGTGCTGCAGGAAACCCGCCGACGCTACCAGGACATCTTCGAAGGCAGCGGCATCGCCCTCTGCGTCCTCGACCTCGCCGAACTGCGCAAGTACCTGATCCAGGAGGGGGCTCGCGACAAGGAAAGCCTGTCCGCCTGGATCAGGGCCAATCCGCATCGCCACCCCGAGCTGCTGCGCCTGTTGCGCATCACCGAGGTCAACCAGGTGGCCATGCGCCTGCTGGACGTCGGCAGCAGCGAGGACGCCTGGCGGCAGCTGATCGGCGCCCGTCCGCTGCAGGAAGGCGGCATCCGCTTCCAGCTGATGGCGGCGCTGCTGGGCGGCAGCAGGCACCTGGAGATGGAAAGCCGGATAGTCACTGCCCAGGGCCGGGAACGGCACATCTGGCTGGTGCTGCACCTGCCGGACCTGATCCAGGACCTGGAAGCCGTCACCCTCAGCATCAACGACATCACCAGCCGCAAGCAGGTGGAGCTGTCGCTGCTCGAGCGCGAACGCTTCTGGTCCGACGTGGTGCTGGCGGTGCCCGACACCCTCTACGTGCACGACATCATCGGCAAGCGGGTGATGCTCACCAACAACCGCCTCGGCCAGCAGCTGGGCTACAGCCGCCGGGACATCTACCGGATGGGCGAACGCTTCTGGGAAGAAGTGCTGCACCCGGACGACACCGAGCAATACTGGCGCGTGCGCAGCCTGCAGCAGGTGGTGGGCGACGGCCTGCTGCTGCAGTGCCAGTTGCGCTGGCGGCACAAGGACGGCAGCTGGCACTGGTTCGACATCCGCGAGCAGGCCCTGGCCCGCGACGCGAAGGGCCGGGTGAGCCGCCTGATCGGCGTCGCCAAGGACATCACCGAACAGATCGAAGCCGCCGAATCCATGCGCGAGAGCGAGCGCCGCTACCGCATGCTGGCGGAAAGCATCAGTGACGTGATCTTCACCACCGACAGCGAACTGCGGCTCAACTACGTCAGCCCATCGATACTGCCGGTGCTGGGCTACAGCGTCGACTGGACCATCGCCAACGGCTTCAACAGCATGGCCGCCGACCCGCGGCAGATGGTCGCCCTGTACGAGCAGCTGGAGCAGATCCACAGCGCCCTGGGCAATCCGCAGCGCCTGGCGGACCTGCGCAGCCAGATGCCCGCGCGCCTGTTCCTCTTCGACTGCATGCGCGCCGACGGCCAGAAGATCCCGGTGGAACTGCGCACCATGCTGATGTGGGACGAATACGGACGCTTCGAGGGCATGCTCGGCGTCGGTCGCGACATCAGCCAGCAACGCCGCGCCGAAAAGGACATGCGCATGGCGGCGACGGTATTCGAGCACTCGACCTCGGCCATCCTGGTCACCGACCCGGCCGGCTATATCGTGCAGGTCAACGAAGCCTTCTGCCGCATCACCGGGCTCAAGGCCAGCGAGGTGCTGGACCAGCTGCCGTCCATGCTCACCGCCGACCGCCAGCAGGCCAACCAGCTCACCTACATCATCGGCCAGCTCAACCAGCGCGGCAGCTGGGAGGGCGAGATCTGGCTCAAGCGCCGGGCGGGCGAGAACTACCCGGCCTGGGTCGGCATCACCGCGGTGCACGATGAGGACGGCGACCTGGTCAGCTACGTCTGCTTCTTCAGCGACATCAGCGAGCGCAAGGCCAGCGAGCAGCGCATCCACCGCCTGGCGTACTACGACGGCCTGACCCACCTGCCCAACCGCACCCTGTTCCAGGACCGCCTGCACACCGCCCTGCAATACGCCGAGCGGCACCAGGAATGGGTGGTGCTGATGTTCCTCGACCTCGACCGCTTCAAGCCGATCAACGACTCCCTCGGCCATGCCGCGGGAGATCGCATGCTCAAGGATGTGGCGGTGCGCCTGGCCGCCTGCGTCGATGAGGATGACACCGTGGCGCGCATGGGCGGCGACGAATTCACCCTGCTGCTGCAGCCATGCGCAACCCGCGAGGGCGCGCTGAATCGCGCCATCCACGTCGCCGAACAGATCCTCGGCAGCCTGGCCCGCCCCTTCGTCCTCGAAGGCCGCGAGTTCTTCGTCACCGCCAGCATCGGCATCGCCCTCTCGCCCCAGGATGGCCGCGAGCTCAGCCAGTTGATGAAGAACGCCGACACCGCCATGTACCACGCCAAGGAACGCGGCAAGAACAATTTCCAGTTCTACCAGGCGGACATGAACGCCCGCGCCCTGGAGCGCCTGGAACTGGAAAGCGACCTGCGCCACGCCCTGGAACAGGGCGAATTCCTGCTCTACTACCAGCCGCAGTTCTCCGGCGACGGCAAGCGCCTGACCGGGGTCGAGGCCCTGCTGCGCTGGCGCCATCCGAAACGCGGCCTGGTGCCGCCGGGCGACTTCATTCCGGTCCTGGAAGAGCTCGGCCTGGTGGTGCAGGTGGGCGACTGGGTGCTGAGCGAAGCCTGCCGCCAGCTCAAGGCCTGGCACCAGGCGAAGATGCGCCTGCCGAAGATCTCGGTGAACATCTCCGCCCGCCAGTTCGCCGACGGCCAGCTGGCCGAGCGCATCGCCGCCATCATCGAGGAAAGCGGCCTGCCGCCGGCCTGCCTCGAGCTGGAGCTGACCGAGAGCATCCTGATGCGCGACGTGGCCGAGGCCATGGCCATCCTGGAGAACCTCAAGCGCCTGGGCCTGTGCATTGCGGTGGACGATTTCGGCACCGGCTACTCCTCGCTCAACTACCTCAAGCAGTTCCCCATCGACGTACTCAAGATCGACCGCAGCTTCGTCGATGGCCTGCCCGACGGCGAACGCGACGCGCAGATCGCCCGCGCCATCATCGCCATGGCCCACAGCCTGAACCTGGCGGTGATCGCCGAAGGCGTGGAAACCCACGCCCAGCTGGGGTTCCTGCGTGAGCACGGCTGCGACGAGGTGCAGGGCTACCTGTTCGGCCACCCGGTGCCGGCGGCCCAGTTCGAGCGCCTGTTCGGCGCCAGCGCCGACCTCATCCTCAGTTGAGGGCTGAAGGCTGAAGGCTGGACGAGTCATGCCTCATGCGCCCTATCGTCCAGCCTCCAGCGCTCTTGTCGGCTTTTTTATCTTGAAGTCCATTCGTCAATCCCATGACCGACCTTCATATGCCAGCCGGCGACCGATCAGGTAGAATGCGCGCCTTTCCCCTGCACCGTTCCCTAAGAGGACCGCCATGTTCAGCCGTGATTTGACCCTCGCCCGCTACGATGCCGACCTGTTCGCCGCCATGGAGCAAGAAGCCCAGCGCCAGGAAGAGCACATCGAGCTCATCGCCTCCGAGAACTACACCAGCCCGGCGGTGATGGAAGCCCAGGGCTCCGTGCTGACCAACAAGTACGCCGAAGGCTACCCGCACAAGCGCTACTACGGTGGTTGCGAGTACGTCGACATCGTCGAGCAACTGGCCATCGACCGCGCCAAGGAACTGTTCGGCGCCGACTACGCCAACGTCCAGCCCCATGCCGGTTCCCAGGCCAACGCCGCGGTCTACCTGGCCCTGCTCAATGCCGGTGACACCATCCTCGGCATGAGCCTGGCCCACGGCGGCCACCTGACCCACGGCGCCAGCGTCAGCTCCTCCGGCAAGCTGTACAACGCCGTGCAGTACGGCATCGACGCCAACGGCCTGATCGACTACGACGAGGTCGAGCGCCTGGCCGTGGAACACAAGCCGAAGATGATCGTCGCCGGCTTCTCCGCCTACTCCCAGGTCCTGGACTTCCCGCGCTTCCGCGCCATCGCCGACAAGGTAGGCGCCTACCTGTTCGTCGACATGGCCCACGTCGCCGGCCTGGTCGCCGCCGGCGTCTACCCGAACCCGGTGCCCTTCGCCGACGTGGTCACCACCACCACCCACAAGACCCTGCGTGGTCCCCGTGGCGGCCTGATCCTCGCGCGCAAGAACGAAGAGATCGAGAAGAAGCTGAACTCCGCCGTATTCCCCGGCGCCCAGGGCGGCCCGCTGGAGCACGTGATCGCGGCCAAGGCCGTGTGCTTCAAGGAAGCCCTGCAGCCCGAGTTCAAGATCTACCAGCAGCAGGTCCTGAAGAACGCCCAGACCATGGCCCAGGTCTTCATCGACCGCGGCTTCGACGTGGTTTCCGGCGGCACCCGGAACCACCTGTTCCTGCTCAGCCTGATCAAGCAGGACATCACCGGTAAGGACGCCGACGCCGCCCTCGGCCGCGCCTTCATCACCGTGAACAAGAACTCGGTACCGAACGACCCGCGTTCCCCCTTCGTCACCTCCGGCCTGCGCATCGGTACCCCCGCAGTCACCACCCGTGGTTTCAAGGAAGCCGAGTGCCGTGAACTGGCCGGCTGGATCTGCGACATCCTGGAGAACATGGGCGACGAGTCCGTGATCGACGCGGTTCGCGAGAAGGTCAAGGCCATCTGCGCCAAGCTGCCGGTCTACGGCAAGTAAGCGACAGACGCGCAACGAAGGAGCCCGGCGGATGCCGGGCTTTTTCATTGGGGCCCGCGCCGATGGGTATCGCTTCGCTTGCGGAACGCCGCCCGGCCCATCCACGCAAGCCGGGTAGGGTGAAAATCCACGTGGTGGATTTCCACCATCGGAGGGGGCCGGGAACTTCGCAGGCGAACGCCTGCACGCACCGATGGACCGGTGAAGCGTGGTCCACCCTACATGGGATCGGGCACCCGGTCCGTCCCGCGAGCAACAAAAAAGCGCCACGACAAGGCGTGGCGCTTCGGTTTCGGGCAGCGCAGCTCAGCAACAACGCACCGGCCGCCCCTTGCCACCGCCATAGCGAGCCTCCTGCCGCTCGCGGAAGAACTCCTCATAGGTCATCACCGGCTTGTCCGGGTGCCTGCTGCGCATGTGCTCGACGTAGTTGTCGTAGTCGGGCATGCCCACCAGCATGCGGGCAGCCTGGCCCAGGTACTTACCCATGCGGCTGAGGTCGTTGAACATGGGCTACCTCCTCAGGAATCCGGAATCGGCTGGAAGGGCGATTCCTTGTCGGTGCGCTCCGGTTTCATCCAGGCATTGCGCCCCACCTTGATGGCGTAGAACAGGATGCTCAGCACCACGAAGAGGAACAGCGCCGTCAGAGCCGCGTTGGTGTAGGCGTTGAAGATCACGTTCTGCATCTGCCCGATGTCCTTGGCCGGCGCCAGGACCTGTCCGGCGGCCAGGGCGTCGCTGTACTTCTTGGCCAGGGCCAGGAAGCCGACGGCCGGGTTCGGGTCGATCAGCTTGATAACCCCCGCGGTGGTGGTGCAGATCAGCAGCCAGGTGGCCGGCACCAGGGTGACCCAGACGTAGCGCTGGCGCTTCATCTTGATCAGCACCACGCAGCCCAGCATCAGGGCGATACCGGCCAGCATCTGGTTGGAGATGCCGAACAGCGGCCAGAGGGTGTTGATACCGCCCAGCGGATCGATCACGCCCTGGTACAGCAGCCAGCCCCACATGGCGACGCAGCCGGCGGTGGCGACCACGTTGGCGAACCAGGATTCGGTGTTGCTGAGGGCCGGGACGAACTCGCCCAGGAGGTCCTGCAGCATGAAGCGGCCGGCACGGGTACCGGCATCCACCGCGGTGAGGATGAACAACGCCTCGAAGAGGATCGCGAAGTGGTACCAGAAGGCCATGGTGTTCTCGCCCGGCAGCACCTGGTGGAGGATCTGCGCGATGCCCACGGCCAGTGTGGGCGCGCCGCCGGCGCGGGCGAGGATGGTGTGTTCGCCGATGTCCCTGGCGGTGGCTTCCAGCACCTCGGGGGTGATGGTGAAGCCCCAGCTGCTGACCGTCGCGGCCACGCTGGCGACATCCGCCCCCACCACCGCCGGCGGGCTGTTCATGGCGAAGTACACGCCCGGTTCGATCACCGAGGCGGCGACCATGGCCATGATGGCGACGAAGGATTCCATCAGCATGCCGCCGTAGCCGATGTAGCGGGCGTGGGACTCACTGGCCAGCATCTTGGGCGTGGTGCCCGAAGAAATCAGCGCGTGGAAGCCGGACACGGCACCGCAGGCGATGGTGATGAACAGGAAGGGGAACAGGGCGCCCTTCCACACCGGGCCGGTGCCGTCGACGAACTGGGTCAGGGCCGGCATCTTCAGCTCCGGCATGGTGATCAGGATGCCGATGGCCAGAGCGACTATGGTGCCGATCTTGAGGAAGGTCGACAGGTAGTCCCGCGGGGCGAGGATCAGCCACACCGGCAGCACCGCGGCGACGAAGCCGTAGCCGATCAGCATCCAGGTGATCTGCACGCCATTGAAGGTAAAGGCCGGGCCCCAGACCGGGTCGGCGGCCACCTGTCCACCGAGCCAGATGGAGGCCAGTAGCAAGGCCACGCCCACCACCGATATCTCGCCGATGCGGCCCGGGCGGATGTAGCGCATGTAGATGCCCATGAGCATGGCGATGGGGATGGTCGCCATCACGGTGAACATGCCCCAGGGGCTTTCCGCCAGGGCCTTCACCACGATCAGCGAAAGCACCGCGAGGATGATGATCATGATCAGGAAGGCGCCGAACAGCGCGATGGTGCCCGCCACCTGGCCCATTTCCTCGCGCACCAGTTCGCCCAGGGAGCGGCCGTTGCGCCGGCTGGAAATGAACAGCACCATGAAGTCCTGCACCGCGCCGGCCAGGACCACGCCGGCGATCAGCCAGAGGGTGCCGGGCAGGTAACCCATCTGCGCGGCGAGCACCGGCCCCACCAACGGGCCGGCGCCGGCGATGGCGGCGAAGTGGTGACCGAAGAGCACGTGCTTGTTGGTCGGGACGTAGTCCAGGCCGTCGTTGTGGATGACCGCCGGCGTGGCGCGGGTGGGATCCAGCTGCATCACCCGGGTCGCGATGAACAGGCTGTAGTAGCGATAGGCGACCAGGTAGAGGGCAACGGCCGCCACCACGATCCACAGGGCGTTGATCGCTTCGCCGCGGCGTAATGCGACGACGCCGAGCGCACAGGCGCCGGCCACGGCCAGCACTGCCCAGGGCAGGTGGCGCAGGACGCTGTTGTTATTGCTCATAGGACACTCCGAATGAATGAACAAACAAGCTTGCACAAGCTTAGTCGTTCCACCGCCAAGGGGTATCGGACCCGGGTCTGCAACGGCCCTTTCAGTGACCGGGGGCTAGAAAAAAGCCGGGCGTGGCCCGGCTTTCTTATTCGTTGAGGCGCTTAGCTCGGTTGCTTGGCATAGCGGGCCAGCTGCTGGTCGCGGCTCATCACGTCCAGGGTCGCGGCGAGCACCTGCTCCCCGGTCACGTCCGGGGCGGAGAAGATGGTGGAGAAGTTGGCCTGGGTGACCTGGGCGAAATGGGCGCGGTCGCCCTGCTCGATGCCCAGCAGGGTGGCGTAGGCATCCAGCGCCTCGCCCTTGCCCTGGGCCATGTCCTCGGCGATGTTGTCCAGCATGCCGTTCATGGCCAGCCAGGAACGGCCGCCGTAGCCGATGCGCACGCTGGAATCGCAGCCGTTGGTCCCGGAAGTCAGGCCGAAGGTGGCGTTGCCGGAGGTGCCGTTGGTGGTGGTCGCCAGCAGGTGGGGAGCCAGCCCGCGCTGGCCTTCGAACAGCATGTTGCCCCAGCCGCAGCCTTTGCCGCCGGCCTCCTCGGCCTGCGCCGCCAGGCTGGCCACACCCAGCAGCCCGACGATCAACCCCTTGCTAAGCAGTCGCTTATCCATTATTTGCGCTCCGAATGGATTTATAGAAAAACCGCCTAAGCAGCTTTGGCGACGGTTGGACAACTGTCAAACCTGTCTGGATGCGCGCTTGCCGGCGCAAACGAATGCAGATGTAATTCGCCGCAATCCGGGTCAACTGCCCCAAGGAGCCGCCCCCAGGGCGCGCCGAATCCATGCCCGCCTCCAGCCGCCGCGCCGTCCTCGCCCTGCTCCTGCTCTTCGCCGCTGGCTGCCGGCCGGAAGCGCCGCCCGCGCTCGACCAGCAGTTGTACATCTGGCAACGGCAATGGCAGCCCGCCCATGCCGAGGCCCTGGCGGCCAGCCACGCCGACTTTTCCACCCTGCGCGTGCTCGCCGCCCAGGATCACCCCCGCGCCGGCTGGTCCCGCATCCGGGTAGACAGCGAACTGCTCAAGGCCGACGGCCGCCCACTGGTCGCCGTGGTACGCCTGGATGGCCAGCTTCCGGAACTGGACCTGCAACGCGCCCGCACGGAGATCCTCGCCCTGGTCAGGCACTGGCGCGCCCTGGGACTGGCCATGCAAGGCCTGGAGATCGATCACGATTGCGCCAGCGCGCGCCTGGCGGGCTATGCCGACTTCCTCGGCGAACTGCGCCGGGAACTGCCCGCCGACTTGCGGCTCAGCATCACTGCCCTGCCCGCCTGGCTCGACAGCCCTGCCCTGCCCGACCTGCTGCGCCAGGTGGACAGCAGCGTGCTGCAGGTCCACGCGATCGCAGCCCCGCAGCACGGGCTGTTCGACCCGGACAAGGCGCTGTCCTGGGCGCGCCGCTGGAACGCACTCGGCGACCGGCCCTTCCAGCTCGCCCTGCCCGCCTATGGCATCGCCCTGGTCAATCGCCGAATAGAAAGCGAAAGCCCCCTGGCCATCGCCGGTGCGCGCCGCGAGCTGCAGGCCGATCCGCAACAACTGGCCGAACTGCTCGCCGCACTGCGCCAGGACCGTCCCGAGCACCTCACCGGCCTCATCTGGTTCCGCCTGCCCCTTGCCGGCGACCGCCGTGCCTGGCCCCTCGCCACCCTCAAGGCGGTGGCCCGGGGCGAGGCCCTGTTTGCCGATATCCAACCGCGCATCCGCCAGCAAGGGCCGCTCCACGAACTGGCCCTGGCCAACCTGGGCACTATCGGCGGGCCGTTGCCGGAGCGGATCGAGCTGCCGGCCCGGGGCTGCGAAGCCGCCGATGCCCTGGCCGGCTACGGCCTGCAGCGCAACGCCGACAGCCTGGTGTTCACCCGCCGTGCGGACGGCCAATTGCCCGCCGGCCAGCAGCGTGCCCTGGGTTGGGCGCGCTGCCAGAACCTCGATCAAGGAGGATCCCGTGTCTACCCCTGAACGCCGCCATTGCCTGGCACTCGCCATCGCCTTCTGCCTGCCGGTGCTCGGCGCCCAGGCCTGCGGCCCGGAATTTCCCCTCAGCCTGCTGGACGACCGCGCCCAGACCCTCGCCGAGCTGCCCGAGGGCAACTTCGCCTTCGAAGTCGCGCGCCTCGGCAAACCCGCGCCGGGCATCGGCCAGTCGGGCGACGCCACCCTGGTGGCGTACTGGGACGGCAGCAGCGAACAGTACTTCCAGCAACGCGATGAAATCGAACGGCAGGAGCTGGGCGATGCCCTCTACCAGCAGGTCAAGCGCCTGCGCAGGCTGACCGACGCCCGCCAGGTTGAGGACCAGGGTCTGGACCTGCCCGCCGAACTGCGCCTCTACACCGCCGGCGCCGTGGCCTTCGGCCAAGCCGATTACGTCCTGGCCAGCGACTACTTCCGCCGCGTGCTGCAACTGCCGCCGGAGCAGCGCCGCCTGCGCAGTACCTGGGCCGCCTACTCCCTGGGCCGCGCCCAGGCAGGCCTCAGCCGCCCCGAAGGCGTGCCCGCCGAGGAAACCCAGCGCAACGAGGACGATCAGCGGCTGTTCATCCAGGAAGCCTCTGGGGCCGCCACGGAAGCCTTCCGGCAGGCCCGCCAGCTCGTCGCCCAGGGCTATGCCGACCCGCTGGAGCTGGGTATCGCCAGCCTCGGCGAAGAAGCGCGGCTGGCCTACCAGGCCGGCGACTGGGCCACGGCCATCCGCCTCTATGCCAGCCAGAGCGCCCATCACTCCGCCACCGGCTACAGCTCCCTGCGTCAGCTGTCCGGCGAGCTGGCACGCCTGCCGGACACGCAGCTGATCCCCCTGCTCGCCATACCGGAAGTCCAGCAATTGCTCACCGCCCAGTTGCTCAGCCGCATCGGCTGGTACAACGAGCAGCGCCCGAACGCTGAGCAGCACCTGGCCGACCTGCTGCTGGACAACACGGCGGCCGACCTCGCCAACGCCGATCGCCTGGCAGCACTGAGCTATCAATACGGCCGCTACGACAATGCCGCGCGCTTCCTCGACAAGGCCGGCGACAGCGGCCTGGCCTGGTGGCTGCGGGCCAAGCTGGCATTGCGCCGCGGCGACGCCACCCGCGCCACCGAGGCCTACGCCAAGGCCGCCCGGGCCTTCCCCGCGGACGAGGACTGGGGCTACCGGCGCACCGCCGACTGGGACTACGAAACCCTGAAGCCGCATTGCCGGGTGAACGGCGAGAACGCCATCCTCTCCCTGCAGCGCGGCGACTACCTGGACGCCTTCGACCTGCTCTTCCGCAGCGGCGACATCTATTGGTGGGACGCGGCCACCGTCGCCGAGCGGGTTCTCACCCTCGAGGAACTCAAGGGCTACGTGGATGCCAAGGTGCCTGCCACCAAGGCGCAGGCCGAAGACGAGCGCGAGCGCTACGAGCCGCGCCCGCCCGCCGCGCGATTGCGCGACCTGCTGGCCCGCCGCCTGCTGCGCGAAGGCCGGTACGCCGAGGCATTGCCCTACTTCGACAGCGATGAGTTGCGCGAGGCCGCCCGCCGCTACGGCCAGGCCCGGATCGATGCGGAGAACCGCTGGACCGCCACCGGCCGCGCCGAGGCGCTTTACCAGGCGGCGGTGATCGCACGGGAACAGGGTATGGAATTGCTGGGCTACGAAATGTCGCCGGACTTCCAGACGCTCGGCGGCTCCTTCGCCCTGCGTCAGGTCGGCCCGCAGGAAGCCGAGGGGCTGCTGAGTGCCGATGAGGCCAGGCGACAGAACGCCAGCCTCGCCCGCCCCAACACCCGCTATCACTACCGCTGGGTCGCCGCCGAACTGGCCGGCCGCGCCGCCGACCAGTTGCCCCACAGCAGCCAGGCCTTCGCCGCCGTGCTGTGCAGGGCCAGCGGCTGGCTGCTCTACCGCGACCTGGAGGGCGCGCGCGCCTATTACCGTCGCTATGTGGAGGAAGGCCCCCATGTGCCCTGGGCGGCCAATTTCGGCCAGAACTGCGAAGCGCCGGACTTCGACGCCGCCGGCAAGCGCGTCTGGGAAGAACGTGGGCAATGGCTGCGCACCAGCCTGCGCCCCTACAAATACCTGGCGGCCGGAGCCGGCGCGCTGGTCCTCGGCCTCGCGATCTGGTTGCTCAGGCGCCGCCGGGGCGCCTGAACGGGCCCGCCAGCCTTGTCTATAGTGGTTGAAATTTCGCAGGAGCATGGACATGAGTGAAACCGCCAACGAACGTCGGCGCTTCCACCGCATCAATTTCGACGCCGCCACCGAAGTCGCCCAGGGCGACCAGTGCTGGGCGGTGGAACTGCACGATGTTTCCCTCAAGGGCCTGCTGGTGATCCGTCCTGCGGGTTGGGCGGGAGACCCGGCCCGTCCCTTCAATGCCTGCATCAGGCTCAGCGACGAGATCCAGGTGCGCATGGAAGTGGACCTGGCCCGTGCCGAGGGCAATCAGCTCGGCTTCATCTGCCGCCATATCGACCTCGACTCCATCAGCCACCTGCGCCGGCTGGTCGAGCTCAACCTGGGGGACGAAACCCTGCTGGAGCGGGACCTGACGGCGTTGGGGGAGCAATAGATTCAAGCCCCTGGGCCCGCCCTCTCCCCAACCCTCTCCCGCAAGCGGGAGAGGGGGCCGTAAGTGCAGCCCACCATCGGTGTCCTGCAACGCCTCGCCGGTGGATAGAAAAGCGCTATCCACCCTACACGGCTGATTTGGACAGACCGTAGGCCCCGTAGGATGGGTAGAGCGGAGCGAAACCCATGCTGTGGGAGCGAATTCGTTCGCGAGTCCCTACTCGAACAACGCATCCAGCGCCTGCTCCAGGCGGGTCACAGCCACTACCTCCAGACCGGGCGGGGCCTCCTTGGGGGCATTGCCCTTGGGCACTATGGCGCGCTTGAAGCCGTGCTTGGCGGCTTCCTTCAGGCGCTCCTGGCCGCTGGGCACCGGACGCACCTCGCCGGACAGGCCGACCTCGCCGAACACCAGCACATCGTGGGCCAGCGGGCGATTGCGCAGGCTGGAAATGATCGCGGCGATCAGCGCCAGGTCCGAGGCGGTTTCCAGCACCTTGACCCCGCCCACCACGTTGAGGAACACGTCCTGGTCGTAGGTGGGGATGCCGCCGTGGCGGTGCAGCACCGCCAGCAGCATGGCCAGGCGGTTCTGGTCCAGGCCCAGGGTGACGCGGCGGGGGTTGGCCAGGTGGCTGGTGTCCACCAGCGCCTGCACTTCCACCAGCATGGGCCGCGAGCCTTCCCAGGTGGCCATCACCACGCTGCCGGGCACGGACTCCTGGGCACGGGTGAGGAAGATCGCCGAGGGGTTGGAGACTTCCTTCAGGCCCTTGTCGGTCATGCCGAACACGCCCAGTTCGTTGACCGCGCCGAAGCGGTTCTTCACCGCCCGCAGCAAGCGCAGGCGGCCGTCGGACTCGCCCTCGAAATAGAGCACCGTGTCCACCATGTGCTCCAGCACGCGGGGCCCCGCCAGGGCGCCCTCCTTGGTCACATGGCCGACCAGGAAGATCGCCGTGCCGCTCTGCTTGGCGAAGCGCACCAGCAGGGCCGCGCTCTCGCGCACCTGGGCGACGCCGCCAGGGGCGGACTGCAGTTGTTCGGTGAAGATGGTCTGGATGGAGTCGATCACCATCACCTTGGGCTGCTCGACACGGGCGGTGGCGATGATGCTCTCGATGCAGGTCTCGGTCATCACCTTGAGCCTGTCTTCCGGCAGCCCCAGGCGGCGGGCGCGCATGGCCACCTGCTGCTGGGATTCCTCACCGGTGACATAGAGCGCGGGGAAGCGCGTGGCGATGTTGCAGAGGGTCTGCAGGAGGATGGTGGACTTGCCGATGCCGGGGTCGCCGCCGATCAGCACCACCGAGCCGTCCACCAGGCCACCGCCGAGTACGCGGTCGAGTTCGGTGGAGGCGGTGGAGAAACGCGGCATTTCCTCGACGCTGACTTCGGCCAGCGTCTTGATCTGCGCCTGCTGGCCGGCCCAGCCGCCGCGTCCGCCGGACGAGGCAGCGGCGCCCTCCAGCACAGTTTCCACCAGGGTGTTCCAGGCCCCGCAGTCGGCGCACTGGCCGGCCCATTTGGGGAAGGTGGCGCCGCACTCGGTGCAGCCATACATGCGCTTGGCCTTGGCCATCGGCGGACTCCGTCGAAAAAACGAAAGCCCGCATGATAGCGGATCAGCCCCCGCAACCGCCCCCACAGTTGCAGCACTGACCGCTGGCGCGCCGGCGTTGGCGCTCCAGGTCCTGGCGCAAAGCGTCAAGGCGCATGTTCAATGCAGCCAGGCTCGAACCGTCCAGCGGCTCGCTGCCTTCTTCGACGCGCGCAACACGGCGTTGCAGCAGGTCGTACTGCTGCTGCAGGCGCTCGAGGCGCTCGATGGCTTCCCGGCGCTCAGGCAGGGACGGCGACGCGGACGCAAGCTCCGCGCCGGGCGACTGGATGGTGGCAGGCATGGGACGGTCTCCGGCTATAGGATGCCCCAGCCTATCCGGTCACCTCCCGGGCCCCGTTGACACCGGTCAATTCCCGGCTCAGCCCTTGGCTTGCTTGAGCATTCGGGCGATTTCGTCCTTGAGGGCGACCCTCTGCACCTTCCAGTCGTGCAAGGTGTTGTCGTCGAGGGCCTGGTTGCCGTCCTCGACTTCGTAGATACGCGAATCCAGATCCTGGTACTCCCCCGCCAACCGGGCAAAGTGCGCGTCGCTCTGCAGCAGCGCACGCATGGTGTCCTTGAACTCCGGGAATTCACGGTTGAGCGGGTGATGTTCTAATGGCATGGCAGCGACCCTCCTCTTGCAGCCTCACTCTCAGGCTAGACCAGGCCCCGGCGCCGGGAAACGCCGCCTGACGGAAACCCGGCCCGGGCTTGGCACTTTCCATGCACGCCCCTAGCATGTGCACCCGCACAAGGAGGTGGCCAGCGCTGGCGGCCTCTGATCGCTGAATTACACTTCAGCCTTAAAACCAGAACCTCAGGGAGTGAAACATGAGCCTGCTCAGTGAATTCAAAGCTTTCGCCGTCAAGGGCAACGTGGTCGACATGGCCGTGGGCATCATCATCGGCGCAGCCTTCGGCAAGATCGTCTCGTCCTTCGTGGGCGATGTGATCATGCCACCCATTGGCCTGCTGATCGGCGGGGTGGATTTCTCCGACCTGGCCATCACCCTCAAGGCCGCCGAAGGCGAAATCCCCGCAGTCGTCCTGGCCTACGGCAAGTTCATTCAGACAGTGCTCGATTTCGTGATCATCGCCTTCGCCATTTTCATGGGGATCAAGGCGATCAACCGGCTCAAGCGCGAAGAGGCCGCGGCTCCCGAAGCTCCGCCGGCACCGACCAAGGAGCAGGAGCTGCTGACCGAGATCCGCGACCTGTTGAAGGCGCAGCAGAACAAGTAGTCCTGAAAGAAACGACAACGGCGCCTGATTGGCGCCGTTGTTCCTTGTAGGGGCGAATTCATTCGCCAAGGGTTGCGAAGCGGCCCCCCGGGTCCATGCAGGGCGGACCTGCGGCCTGCTTGGCGAATTCATTGACTATGTCTGCATTAGCTGTTGCAGGACCGAATAGAAGCCTCTAGTACGGGGCTTTCAGGTCTCCGCACCAGTCTGACACCTCCCTCTCCCCCGGCCCCCGCCCTGCGCCCCTGCCTGATCGCTTCGCGCTCAGGCGTTCATCGGCACCGGAAGCGGTGCTTCCGAAAGCGTGCCTCTTCACCCCGGAGGGAGAGGGGTGACTCGCGCCTGACAGGGCACAGCAATCCTGAAGCCGATACCGGTCTGAAACTGAGCACCAAAGGTGGGGCGGCGCC
>NZ_JBHSOU010000060.1:274069-277754 GCF_042656385.1 Pseudomonas sp. GCM10022186 | reverse complement strand
GGCGTGCGGGGCCATGGATGGCCCCTCACGCCGGGCCCCCGGAGCAACGATGGAGCGAGGGAAACGCAGTAACAGCCGAAGGCTGGTCACCCGGCGAAGCCGGGCCGGATGCAGGGGCAAGCGTTCTTGGTTACTTCTTTGTGGTGCGGCATCCCGACGTTTGAAAGAAGTGACTCGCCGGGGGGCGAAACAGGGACTCATCGCCCGCTCGATAAGCAGCTTGGCTCAGGAGCTTCTAGCAACACTTAACGCAGACATAGCCAATTCACTCGCCAAGCAGGCCAAAGGACTGCCCCGCTGGCTTGCAGGGGGACACTGCGTGTCCCTTGGCGAATGAATTCGCCCCTACAAGAACGAGACAGGCCGAAGCAGGCTCAGCGCCTTACCGGCCGCTTCTGCAACTTGCGCTGCAAGGTGCGCCGATGCATGCCCAGGGCGCGGGCAGTGGCGGAAATATTGCCATCGTGCTCGGCCAGCACCCGCTGGATGTGCTCCCACTGCAGGCGGTCCACCGACATGGGGTTTTCCGGCACCAGGCTGTCCAGGTCGGCATGCTCGGAGAGCAGCGCAGTGAGGACGTCGTCGGCGTCGGCCGGCTTGCACAGGTAGTTGGTGGCGCCGCGCTTGATGGCTTCCACCGCGGTGGCGATGCTCGAATAGCCGGTGAGGATCACCACGCGCATCTCCGGATCCAGTTCCAGCAGCTTGGGCAGCAGCACCAGGCCGGAATCGCCGTCCATCTTCAGGTCCAGCACGGCATAGTCCGGCAGGTCGTCCTTGGCCATCAACAGGCCTTCCTCGGCGGAGCCGGCGACCGATACCCGCAAACCGCGACGCGTCATGGCCCGCGCCATGACGCGGGTGAAGGTGGCGTCGTCATCCACCAGCAGCAGGTGGGGCTGTTCTTCGCCTTCGATCAGGGGTTCGTCAGTCATCTCGCTTCCTCTTCGTCAAGGCAGTCAGGCGACGCCGTAGGCACGCGGCAGGCGCAACTCGGTCAAGGTGCCGCCTTCTTCATGGTTATAGAGTTTAACCGTACCACCGGCACGGGTGACGCTGGCCTGGCTCAGGAACAGCCCGAGGCCGAAACCCTTGCCCTTGGTGGTGAAGAAGGGCCGGCCCAGTTGTTCGGCGATGGCCAGGGGCACGCCGGCACCGTGGTCGCGAATGGTCAGCACCATCCACTGGTGATCCCAGTTGACGCGGATGTCGAGCTTCTCCGGGCAGGCGTCGGCGGCGTTGTTCAACAGGTTGAGCAGGGCCTGGGTCAGGTCCGCCGGGGGTTTCAGCCGGGGGGCCACGCCAAGGCCCATGCACTGGTAGCGGTAGGTGGCTTCCGGGCGCATCAGGTGCCAGCGGTTGAGGGTGACTTCCAGCCACTCGATCACCGACTGCTCCACGACCGCCTGGCGGCGGTCCGCCTCGGCGGCACGCACCAGCTGCTGCAGGGTGTCCTTGCAGAGCATCACCTGCTCCTGCAGCAGGGCCAGGTCATCCTGCAGGCCGGGCTGGTCGCCGTGCTCCTGGCGCAGCTCCTTGAGCAGCACGCTCATGGTCGCCAGGGGCGTGCCCAGCTCGTGGGCGGCGCCGGCAGCCTGGGTCGCCACGGCCAGCAGCTGCTGGTCGCGCATGCTTTCCTCGCGGCGCACCGCCTGCAACTGGTCCTGGCGACGCAGCTCCTCGGCCATCCGCGCCACGAAGAAGGTGATCAGCGCCGCCGCCAGGGCGAAGCTCAGCCACATGCCGTAGATAAGCAGCGACTCGCGCTGGCCGGTAGGCATTTCCAACGGATGGAACAGCACCAGCAGCAGGGTGTAGGCCGCCAGCGCCAGGCCCGCCAGGGTGAGCGTATAGAGCCAGGGCAAGGTGGCCGCGGCGATGGTCAGCGGCACCAGGTAATAGGACACGAAGGGGTTGGTGGAGCCCCCGGAGAAGTACAACAGCACGCTGTGGATGATCAGGTCGAAGCCCAGCTGGACCGAGTACTCCAGCTCGGTCACCGGCCAGGGCCCGCGCAGGCGCGCCGCAGTCGCCAGGCAAAGCACCAGCGACACGCCGAGCGTGATACTCAGGGCCAGCCAGGGCAGGGGCAGCAGTTGGGCCTTGTAGGCCAGGCCGACCGAGCCGGCCTGGGCGGCGAGGACGAGGATACGGATAAGGGTCAGCCGCAGCAGGTTCTGGCGGCTGCCGGACAGCAGTTGTACGGGTTCGAGCATGGTCACTCCCTGGAATCGCCGGAGTATAACCAAGGCCGCTACCGGCCCGCTCCCATGCGGCAACTCGCCGCAGTGGAGATGGTCGGTGGATGCGAACGATCCTGTGGGGGCGAATTCATTCGCAAAGGGACGCGCAGCGTCCCCCTTCCTGGCATCTGGGCAGGCCTGCGGCCTGCATAGCGAATAAATTCGCCCCCACAAGGTTCCCAGCCCTGCCACTCTGGAACATCCGTCCCGAAATCCGGTCAATTGCCGCGGTTAACCCGAATGGCCGCCTACCCTCGTCCAATACGGGGAATGACCGCGCAATCCGCGCGGATGCCTGTCCCACAAGGAGTCGTCATGCCCAAGTTCACCCGCCTCGCCGCCGCCCTCGCCCTGTGCGCCGCCAGCCTCGGCAGCCTTACGGCCCGGGCCGCGGAGGAAGTCCACTACAACCAGGTGGCGGTGCGCGCCGAGGTCAGCCAGGAAGTGGCCCACGATCTGATGCACGTCACCCTCTACAGCGAGTCGCAGAACCTCGACCCGGCCAAGCTGGCCGACGAGATCACCCGCACGCTCAATGGCGCCGTCGAGAAAGCGCGCAAGGCCAAGGGCGTCACCGTCAGCCTGGGCAGCCGCAACAGCTACCCGGTGTACGACGACAAGGGCCAGAAGATCACTGCCTGGCGCGAGCGCGCCGAACTGCGCCTGGAAAGCGCCGACTTCGCCACCCTCTCCCAGCTCAGCGCCGACATGCTGGGCCAGCTGAAGATGGCCGGGATGAACTTCAGCATCGCCGAGAAGACCCGCAAGACCCACGAGGACGACCTGCTCAAGCAGGCCGTGGACGCCTTCAAGGCCCGCGCCCAGCTGGCCACCGACGCCCTCGGCGGCAAGAGCTACAAGCTGGTCAACCTGAGCCTGAACAGCGCCGGCTTCCAACCGCCGCAGCCGATCATGATGCGCGCCATGGCCGCCAAGGGTTACGCCGATGCCGCCGCCGTGCCGGAGATCGAAGCCGGCACCAGCCGCGTCAGCGTCAGCGCCGACGGCACCATCGAAGTGCAGATGCCCTGACCTGAACCGGGCGCCGCGCCGCGGCGGCGCGGCGCCCGCCTTCCTGCCGCGGTCGCGCTTCGCAGAGTTGCGACGCGCCCTTACAGCTTTATTCCGCCTACTACACTCATCCCTATCGAGCTACTGTTTCGGGCATATGCCCTGCATGGCTTCGCGCAAGTCCCCCACAAGGGGTCCCTCACGATGACAAACAAAACAGACATGAGGTCAACATGCGTAAAAACGCCGTCATCCAGGCACTTCTCGCCGCAGGGCTGATCGCCAGCGCACCCTTCGCCAGCGCCGCGAGCAACCTGGTGTTCTGCTCCGAAGGCAGCCCCGCCGGCTTCGACCCGGGCCAATACACCACCGGCACCGACTTCGATGCCACCGCGGAAACCATCTTCAACCGCCTGACCCAGTTCGAGCGT
>NZ_JBHSOU010000060.1:145443-274059 GCF_042656385.1 Pseudomonas sp. GCM10022186 | reverse complement strand
CCTGCCTGATCGCTTCGCGCTCAGGCGTTCATCGGCACCGGAAGCGGTGCTTCCGAAAGCGTGCCTCTTCACCCCTGAAGTGGAGAGGGGTGACTCGCGCCTGAGCGGGCGCGGCAATCCTGATGCCTGCTCATTGTCTGAACCTGTGCCGCAGCGGTGGGGCGGCGCCTCCGCCCCGTCAGGAGGCCGAGCGGAATCGTTGCGCAGGGGACCGAGCGGCATGGATGCCGCGAGAGGCGTGCGGGGCCATGGATGGCCCCTCACGCCGGGCCCCCGGAGCAACGATGGAGCGAGGGAAACGCAGTAACAGCCGAAGGCTGGTCACCCGGCGAAGCCGGGGCGGATGCAGGGGCAAGCGTTTTGGTTCCTTTCTGTGGTGCGGCATCCCGACGTTTGAGAAAGGGACTCGCCGGGAGGCGAAACAGAGACTCACCGACCGCTCGATAATCAGCTGGGCCCGGGCGGTTCTAGCAACACTTAACGCAGACATAGCCAATGAATTCGCCCCTATAGGTTTCGTCTCCGACCTCCGATTTACGACAAGGGCTTCATCAGCAGCCGGTTCACCCGCCGCTCCTTCACCTCGATCACCTGCAGCTGCCAGCCGGCGAATTCGAGGCGATCCCCCGTCACCGGCAGGCGGTCCAGCAGGCTCATCGCCAGGCCCGCCAGGGTCTGATAGTCCTCGCCGGGCCTGGCGGTAAAGCCGACGCGCTCGCCCAGCAGGCTCAGGTTCACCGCGCCGCTGACCTTCCAGCCGTCCTCGCAGGGTTCGATATCCAGGCCGTCCACCTCGCTGGCATCGGGCAATTCACCGGCGATGGATTCGAGAATGTCAGTCATGGTCAACAGGCCCTCGAAGCCGCCGAACTCGTTGACCACGAAGGCCACGTGGGTGGAAGCCTTGCGCATCTCTTCCAGGGCGCCCAGCACCGAGGCGCTTTCCGGCAGGTTCGGCGGAATTCGCAGCAGTTGCTCGATATCCGGGGCCTGGCCCTGCAGCAGCTCGCGCAGCAGCTCCTTCTTGTGCAGGTACCCCAGCGGCTCGTCGACGTCGCCAGCGCGGATCACCACCAGGCGCGAGTGGGGCGAGCGCAACAGGGCGTCGCGGATGGCCTCGCGCGGCTCGTCCAGGTCGATGCGCTCCACCTCGCTGCGGTGGGTCATCAGTGTGCGGATGGGGCGCTCGGCCAGCCCCAGCACGCCGCTGATCATGATCCGCTCGCGGCGGTCGAAGGGCACCTTGCCGGCGTCGCTGCCGTCGAGCAGGTCGGCGATCTCCTCGCCCACTTCCTCGGCCTCCACGCCGCGCCCGCCCAACAGGCGCAGCACCGCGTGGGCGGTACGCTCGCGCAGGTCGCGGTCGCCCTGCAGCTGGCGCTTGCGGCGCCAGCGCACCAGCTGGTTGGCGGCCTCGATCAGCAGGGAGAAGCCGATGGCGGCGTACAGGTAGCCTTTCGGGATATGGAAGCCCAGGCCCTCGGCGGTCAGGCTGAAGCCGATCATCATCAGAAAGCCCAGGCACAACATGATCACCGTCGGATGGGCGTTGACGAAGGCGGTCAGCGGCTTGCTGGCGATGATCATCAGGCCGATGGAGACGACCACGGCGATCATCATCACTTCCAGGTGCTCGACCATGCCGACGGCGGTGATCACCGCATCCAGGGAGAACACCGCGTCCAGCACCACGATTTGCGCCACCACCGGCCAGAACAGGGCATAGGTGCGGCTGCCGGCCTGGCTGTGCACCCGGCCCTCCAGGCGCTCGTGCAGTTCCATGGTGGCCTTGAACAGCAGGAACACGCCGCCGAACAGCATGATCAGGTCACGGCCGGAGAAGCTCTTGCCGAACAGCTCGAACAGCGGCTCCGTCAGGGTCACCAGCCAGGAGATGCTGGCCAGCAGGCCCAGGCGCATCACCAGCGCCAGGGACAGGCCGATCAATCGCGCGCGGTCGCGCTGATGGGGCGGCAGCTTGTCCGCCAGAATGGCGATGAACACCAGGTTGTCGATACCCAGGACGATCTCGAGGACGATCAGGGTCAGCAGGCCCAGCCAGGCCGTAGGGTCAAGGATCCATTCCATGGCGGTCAGGCTCTCGGTAGATTTTCACGGGCAGGTGCGAACCACGCCTGCTGGCGTTGCATCGACATGCGCGGGGAGATTGCAGCGGGGCGCTGCGCTTCGAAATGGCGCACCAAGGCGCCGGTGAGATGGGGGGCCGCTCCCTGGGATGCAGGGGGCGGCTTGCAACAATCGCTGTCCATTGGGTTCCGGTTCGGATAAACGGACTGCGAATGCTAGGTCAGAAAATCGCCAGCTTTAAGCCGGAAATCTTTACCAATGATGTATGAAATCTCCTAGCGCCTACGGAACAGCGGCCTCGGCTCTATCACGGAACGTCCATAGAGCACGCTCACGCCTGCCAATCCCTTGAGCGCATCCTCGGCGGACTTGTCCTCGCGCACGGCAAAGGCATCGAAGCCGCACTGGCGCATATGGCTGAGCTGGTCGCGCAGTACGTCGCCCACCGCCCGCAGCTCGCCGCGCCAGCCCAGGCGGGTGCGCAGCAGGTAGGCCTGGCTGTAACCACGGCCGTCGCGGAAGCTGGGGAAGTCGACGGCGATCAGGGGCACGCCGTCGAGCAGGGGTGCCAGAGCCTCGACCTCGTCATCCGGCTGCAGCAGCAGGCCGTCGCCGCCATCGCGCCCCTGCCAGAGCGCCAGCGGCAGGATCAGCGGCCCGGCAGGCAAGGGCTCCTGCGCCGCGCGCACCAGGGTCCATGGGTCGTCCACCAGGCGAGCCTGGCCGTCCACGAGCTTGATCAGGTTGTTCATGCCGGCACCTCCGCCTTGGCGTAGACCCGCTCCTTGAAGGGCTCCAGGCCGATGCGCCGCACCGTGTCGACGAAGCGTTCATCCGGTTCGCGGTAGGTGCGGAAGGTCTCCACCACCTTCTCGATCACATCCGGCACTTCCTCGGCACTGAAGGATGGGCCGATCACCTTGCCCAGCTCGCTGTCCATGCCCTGGGCGCCGCCCAGGGTGATCTGGTACCACTCGCTGCCGCCCTTGTCGACGCCGAGGATGCCGATATTGCCGATATGGTGGTGGCCGCAGGCGTTCATGCAGCCGGAGATGTTCAGGCTCAGCTCGCCCAGCTCCTGCAGCGCCGCCGGGTCGGGGAAGCGCGCCTGGATCGCCTGGGCGATGGGGATGGACTTGGCATTGGCCAGGGAGCAGTAGTCGCCACCGGGGCAGGCGATGATATCGGTGAGCAAGCCGATATTGGCGGTTGCCAGGCCCTGCTCGCGTGCCAGCAGCCAGAGTGGGTGCAGGTCGGCCTTGCGCACATCGGGCAGCACCAGGTTCTGCTCGTGGGCGATGCGGATCTCGCCGAAGCCGAAGCGCTCGGCCCAGTCCGCCACCGCCTCCATCTGCGCCGCGGTCACGTCGCCGGGTGGCGCATCGGGCCCCGGCTTGGTGGACAGCACCACGGCGGCATAGCCCGGCACCTTGTGCGGCTGCAGGTTGCGCGCGCACCAGCGGGCGAACTCGGGATCGCGGGCGAGGTGGCTGCCGAAACCCAGGTCGGCGTCGTCCAGGCGCGCGTAGGACGGTGCGTCGAAGTTGGCGGCCACCCGCTGGTATTCGGCTTCGGTGAGCTCCGCGGGGCCGCCCTTGAGGTGCTGCCACTCGGCTTCCACCTCGCGGGAGAAGGCCTCGATGCCGAGCGCCTTGACCAGGATCTTGATCCGCGCCTTGTACTTGTTGTCGCGCCGGCCGTGGCGGTTGTAGACCCGCAGGATGGCCTCGACATAGGACAGGAGGTCGCGCCAGTGCAGGCCATCGCGGATCTGCTGGCCGAGGATCGGCGTACGCCCCAGGCCGCCGCCCACCAGCACCCGCAGGCGCATCTCGCCGGTTTCGTCGCGGTAGAGGTAGAGGCCGATGTCGTGCATCTGCACGGCGGCGCGGTCCTCTTCGGCGGCGCACAGGGCGATCTTGAACTTGCGCGGCAGGAAGAGGAATTCCGGATTGATGGTGGACCACTGACGCAGGATCTCGGCCAGCGGGCGCGGGTCCAGCAGTTCGTCGGCGGCCACCCCGGCGAAGGCTTCGGTGGTGATATTGCGCACGCAGTTGCCGGAGGTCTGGATGGCATGCATCTCCACCTCGGCCAGTCGCTGGAGGATGTCCGGCACTTCGGCCAGTTCGATCCAGTTGAACTGGATGTTCTGCCGGGTGGTGAAGTGGCCGTAGCCGCGGTCGTGCTCGCGGGCGATCCACGCCAGGCAGCGCAGCTGGTTCGACGACAGGGTGCCGTAGGGAATCGCCACCCGCAGCATATAGGCGTGCTTCTGCAGGTAGAGGCCGTTCTGCAGGCGCAGCGGCAGGAACTCTTCCTCCGACAGTTCACCATTGATGCGCCGCGCCACCTGGTCGCGGAATTGCGCCACGCGCTCCTGCACCAGGGCGCGGTCGTAGTCGTCGTAGTGGTACATCGAAGGCTCCAGCAAGGCGTGCGGGGGCCTTCACTATGGTCAGCGGCACCGCGAATAAACAGCGGCAGATCCGACACGAAAAACCGTATCAGATCCGATTGCCGGGTAGGAGCGAGCTCTGCTCGCGAAACGGCCTCATTCGCGAGCAGAGCTCGCTCCTACCCGGGTGACGTCCCAACCAATCTGAGCTCTAAAAAGTCCCACGATCTGAGTCTGTTTCCTTTGCAGCGACCTTTCCAGAATGGCAACCGCTCAGTCTTCCCAACCGAAAGGCCCGCACATGAACACCGCACTCCCGGAACCGACCTACGACTACAAGGTGGTTCGCCAATTCGCCCTGATGACCATCGCCTGGGGCATCGTCGGCATGGGCATGGGTGTGTTCATCGCCGCCCAGCTCGTCTGGCCGGCGATGAACCTCGACCTGCCCTGGACCAGCTTCGGCCGCCTGCGCCCGCTGCATACCAATCTGGTGATCTTCGCCTTCGGCGGCAGCGCCCTGTTCGCCACCAGCTACTACACGGTACAGCGCACCTGCCAGGCGCGGCTCTATGGTGGCGGGCTTGCCGCCTTCACCTTCTGGGGCTGGCAGGCCCTGGTGGTGATCCTGCTGGTCACCCTGCCCCAGGGCCTGACCACCACCAAGGAATACGCCGAGGTGGAGTTCACCGGCGCGGTGTGGATGGGCATCATCTGGGTCGCCTACGCGGTGGTGTTCTTCGGCACCATCGTCAAGCGCAAGACCCGGCACATCTATGTGGGCAACTGGTTCTTCGGCGCCTTCATCGTCGTTACCGCCATGCTCCACGTGGTCAACCACCTGGCCATCCCGGTGAGCTGGTTCAAGTCCTACTCGGTCTACTCCGGCGCCACCGACGCCATGGTGCAGTGGTGGTACGGCCACAACGCGGTGGGCTTCTTTCTGACCACCGGCTTCCTCGGCATGATGTACTACTTCATCCCCAAGCAGGCCGGGCGCCCGGTGTATTCCTACCGGCTGTCCATCGTGCACTTCTGGGCGCTGATCACCCTGTACATCTGGGCCGGCCCGCACCACCTGCACTACACCGCCCTGCCGGACTGGGCCCAGTCCCTCGGCATGGTGATGTCGATCATCCTGCTGGCCCCGAGCTGGGGCGGCATGATCAACGGCATGATGACCCTCTCCGGCGCCTGGCATAAGCTGCGCGACGACCCGATCCTGCGCTTTCTGGTGGTGTCCCTGGCCTTCTACGGCATGAGCACCTTCGAGGGGCCGATGATGGCGATCAAGACCGTCAACGCCCTCTCCCACTACACCGACTGGACCATCGGCCACGTGCACGCCGGGGCGCTCGGCTGGGTGGCGATGATCACCATCGGCTCGCTCTACCACCTGATCCCCCGGCTCTACGGCCGCACGCAGATGCACAGCCTCGGCCTGATCAATGCGCACTTCTGGCTGGCCACCATCGGCACCGTGCTCTACATCGCCTCCATGTGGGTCAACGGCATAACCCAGGGCCTGATGTGGCGTGCGGTGAACGAGGACGGCACCCTGACCTACTCCTTCGTCGAGGCGCTGGAGGCCAGTCATCCGGGCTTCGTGGTGCGCCTGGTCGGCGGCGTCTTCTTCGTCACCGGCATGCTGCTGATGGCGTGGAATACCTGGCGCACGGTGCGCGTGGGCGATGCCCGCACCACCGAGGCAGTGCCGCAGGCGGTCGCCCAGCATGGATAGCGAAAGCGCCTTCGTCCTGCTCGGCCTCGGCGCGGTGTCTTTCTTCTACCTCGCCACCCAGGCCAGCCTGGGCGGCAGGAGCCAGCGCCAGCTGGACGAAGCCACCATGCTGCCCTTCGCCGATGACGAACCCGTGGCCCGGCGCATGGAGCGCGCCACCGGGCGCAGCAGTACGGGGTGCAGCTGCCCGGGGCGGTGTGATGGGAGTTGTGCGAGCCGCGTCGACCTGGAGGCCTGAACCCTCTGTAGGGGCGAATTCATTCGCCAAGGGCAGCAACGCTGCCCCCTGCAATCTTGAAGGGCAGGCCTTCGGCCTGCTTGGCGAATGAATTCGCCCCTACAACAGATTCACCCGCCACAAACCTACCAGTAGTTTTCCACCGCCACCTGCCCCGGCCGGCGGCTCAGGCTCAGGTGCATGTCGCGGGTCTTCAGCACCGCGCGGGTGTCGTCGATCATCTGCGGGTTGCCGCAGAGCATCACCCGGGAATGTTCGGGGGTCAGTTCCAGGCCGGCGGCGCGCTCCAGTTCGCCGTTCCCGATCAGGGTGGTGATGCGCCCGTGCAGCGCGCCGGGTACTTCCTCGCGGGTCACCACGGGGATGTAGGTGAGCTTTTCCGCCGCACCCTCGAGGTATTCCAGGTCCTTCAGCGAATGGATCAGTGGCTGGTAGGCCAGCTCGGCGGCGTGACGCACGCTGTACACCAGGATGATGCGCTCGAAACGTTCCCAGACCTCCAGCTCCTGGAGGATCGACAGGAAGGGTGCCAGTCCCGTGCCGGTGGCCAGCAGCCAGAGGTCGCGGCCATCGGCGAAGCGGTCAAGGGTGAGGAAACCGAAGGCCTGCTTGTCCACCATCAGCGTGTCGCCCTCTTTGAGACGTGACAGCTCACTGGTGAATTCGCCCCCCGGCACCACGATGGAGAAGAACTCCAGGTGCTCGTCGTAGGGCGCGGAGACCATGGAATAGGCGCGCCAGACGGTACTGCCATCAGCCTTGGTCACCCCCAGGCGGGCGAACTGCCCGGCGCGGAAGCGAAAGCCCGCATCGCGGGTGGTGCGCAGGGTGAACAGGCTGGGGGTCAGGGTCTGCACATCCAGCAGGGTCTGACGGGTGAACTTCTCTTCGCTGGCGGTCATACTCCGCTCCCATCCATTTTCGATTCGCTTCGAAGACCGCCCCAGTGTCTCGCAAAGCGGCCTTCAGAAACACCGCCGGTTCTTATGCCTATATTCGCTACGCCTTTCGCCCAGCTCGACCTCGTTCGCCAGCCCGAACAGCAGGACGACCCGCTGCAGGCCTTCGACGCCGCCGACGAATACCTGCTCAACCACCTGCACGAGCAGGGCGTCACCGCCGAGACCCGCGTCCTGGTGCTGAACGACAGCTTCGGCGCCCTGGCCGCCAGCCTCGCCCCCCATGCGCAGGTCACCAGCAGCGGCGACTCGCACCTGGGCTGCCTGGGCCTGCAACGCAACCTGGCGCGCAACGCCCTGGCCCCCGCCGCCGTGCGCTTCGTGCCCGCCAGCGAAGTGGCCGAAGGGCCCTTCGACCGCGTGCTGATCCGCGTGCCCAAGACCCTGGCGCTGCTGGAAGAACAGCTGATCCGCCTGCAGGGCCGACTCGCCCCCGGCGCCACTGTGGTCGCCGCCGGCATGGTCAAGCACCTGCCCCACGCCGCAGGCGACCTGCTGGCGAAGTACATCGGCCCGATGCAGCCGTCCCTGGCGGTGAAGAAGGCGCGCCTGCTGATCGCCACGCCTGTGGACAAACCGGCCGTGGCCTCGCCCTACCCCACCCGCTACCAGCTGGAGCAGCCGCGCCTGAGCCTGGTCAACCACGCCAATGTGTTCTGCCGCGAAGGCCTGGATATCGGCACCCGCGCCTTCCTCCCGCACCTGCCGCGCAGCCTGGCGGACGTCCGCGCGGCGGACCTGGGTTGCGGCAACGGCGTGCTGGGCATCGCCTATGCCCTGGCCAACCCGCAGGCGCAGCTGACCCTGGTGGACGAGTCCTACATGGCGGTGCAGTCGGCCCTGGAGAACTGGCACGCAGCGCTGGGCGAGCGCCCCGTGGATATCCGTGCCGGCGACGGCCTGGCCGAGCAGCCGGCGGATTCACTGGACCTGGTGCTGTGCAACCCGCCCTTCCACCAGCAGCAGGTGGTGGGCGACTTCCTCGCCTGGCGCATGTTCGTGCAATCGAGAGAGGCGCTGACGAGGGGCGGCGAGCTGTGGATAGTGGGCAACCGCCACCTGGGCTACCACGCCAAGCTCAAGCGCCTGTTCCGGGGTGTGGAGCAGGTGGCGGCGACGCCGAAGTTCGTGGTGTTGAAGGCGAGCAAATAACGCAGCGGCTTGCAGGAAACCTTGTAGGGGCGAATTCATTCGCCAAGGGCAGCGCAGCTGCCCCTCAAAAAACCGAGCGAGGCGCGGCAGCCCTCTCCCCCGGCCCCTCTCCCGGAGGGAGAGGGGAGAAAAGCTCAGTGCGTACTCAACCCCGCCGCCACCATGAACATCCGCAACAGGTAAGCCACGGTGCCCAGGGCCAGCACGCTGAGGGCCCAGATGCCCACCAGCCAGCCCAGGCGCTTCCACAGGGGTTTCTTTTCCGGCTCGTCCATGGCGACGCTCCTAGTGGTAGCCATCTTCCACCCGCACCTTGCCGCGGAACACGTAGTAGCTCCAGGCGGTGTACATCAGGATGAAGGGGATGATGAACAGCGCGCCAACCAGCATGAAGCCCTGGCTTTGCGGCGGCGCCGCCGCGTCCCAGATGGAAATGGACGGCGGGATCACATTTGGCCACAGGCTGATGCCCAGGCCGCTGTAGCCGAGGAAGATCAGCACCAGGGTCAGCACGAAGGGGGCGTGGTTGGCATTATTGGCCACCGCGCGCAGCAGCGCCCAGGTGCACACCAGCACCAGGATCGGCACCGGCATGAACCAGAACAGGTTGGGCAGGCTGAACCAGCGCTCGGCGATCTCGGCATGGGCCAGCGGGGTCCAGATGCTGACGATGCCGGTGATGCCCAGCAGCGCCAGCACCAGCGGCCGCGCCAGGTCATGCATATGCTGCTGCAGGCGGCCTTCGGTCTTCATGATCAGCCAGGTGCAGCCCAGCAGCGCGTAGGCGGCGATCAGGCCCAGGCCGCAGAACAGCGGGAAAGGCGCCAGCCAGTCCAGGGAGCCGCCAGCGTAGGCGCGATTCACCACCGGGATGCCCTCGATGTAGGCACCCAGGGCGACACCCTGGAAAAAGGTGGCGGCAATGGAACCGCCGATGAAGGCCTTGTCCCACAGGTGGCGCTTGGCCGGCTTGGCCTTGAAGCGGAACTCGAAGGCCACACCGCGGAAGATCAGCCCCAGCAGCATGAAGATCAGTGGCAGGTAGAGTGCCGAAAGCACCGCCGAGTAGGCCAGCGGAAAGGCGCCGAACAAGCCGGCGCCGCCCAGGATCAGCCAGGTCTCGTTGCCGTCCCAGACTGGCGCCACGGTGTTCATCATCACGTCGCGCTCGCCGTCATCCTTGACGAAGGGGAAGAGGATGCCGATTCCGAGGTCGAAACCGTCCATCACCACGTACATCATCACGCCGAAGATGATGATGATGGCCCAGATCAGTGAAAGGTCGACGCCCATGGTTCAGCTCCTCGACTCGGTTGCAGCGTTTTCGTCATCGTCCATGCCCTCTTCGGTCGCCGAGAGCGGGCGGGCGGGGGTGCGGTGCTGGCCGGGGCCGCCGATACCCTGTTCCTTGCCTTCGTCGGTGACCGGGCCCTTGCGCACCAGGCGCATCATGTAGCCGATGCCGGCGCCGAAGAGCACGAAGTACACCACCACGAAGCTCACCAGGGTCAGGCTCATCTGGCTCACGCTGTGGTTGGACACCGCGTCGGCCGTGCGCATCAGCCCGTAGACCACCCAGGGCTGGCGGCCCACTTCGGTGGTGAACCAGCCGGCCAGCAGCGCGATCAGCCCGGAAGGCCCCATCCACAGGCAGAGGTAGAGGAAGGGCCGCGAGCGGAACAGCCCGCCGCGCCAGCGCAGCCACAGGCTCCAGACGCCGACGAGGATCATCAGCATCCCCAGGGCGACCATGATGCGGAAGGACCAGAACACCACGGTGGAGTTGGGGCGGTCTTCCTTGGGGAAGTCCTTCAGCGCCGGCACCTGCTGGTCCAGGCTGTGGGTCAGGATGATGCTGCCGAGGTAGGGAACCTCCACCTTGAAGCGGGTTTCCTCACGCTCCATGTCCGGCCAGCCGAAGAGGATCAGCGGGGTGGCTTCGCCGCTGCTGTTGTCCCAGTGGCCCTCCATCGCGGCGATCTTCACCGGCTGGTGCTTGAGGGTGTTGAGGCCGTGCAGGTCGCCGATGAAGGCCTGTACCGGCGCCACCAGCAGCGCCATCCACATGGCCATGGAGAGCATCTTGCGGATCGCCGGGTTGTCGCGCCCGCGCAGCAGGTGCCAGGCCGCCGAGGCGCCGACGAAGAAGGCGGTGGCGAGGAAGGCAGCGGTGGCCATGTGCAGCAGGCGATAGGGGAAGGAAGGGTTGAAGATCACCGCCAGCCAGTCCACCGGCACCACACGGCCGTCGACGATCTCGAAGCCCTGCGGGGTCTGCATCCAGCTGTTGGAGGCGAGGATCCAGAAGGTGGAGATGATGGTGCCGATGGCCACCATCACCGTGGAAAAGAAATGCAGGCTCGGGCCCACGCGGTTCCAGCCGAACAGCATGACGCCAAGGAAGCCCGCCTCGAGGAAGAAGGCGGTGAGCACCTCGTAGGTCAGCAGCGGCCCGGTAACCGAGCCTGCGAAGTCGGAGAAGGCGCTCCAGTTGGTGCCGAACTGGTAGGCCATCACCAGGCCGGACACCACGCCCATGCCGAAGTTGACGGCGAAGATCTTCGACCAGAAGTGATAGAGGTCGCGGTAGACCCCCTGACCGGTCTTCAGCCACAGGCCTTCCAGCACGGCGAGGTAGCTCGCCAGGCCGATGGTGATGGCCGGGAAGATGATGTGGAAGGACACGGTGAAGGCGAACTGCATTCGGGCGAGATCGAGAGCCTCCAATCCGAACATGGCGAATCCTCTAATCAGGTTGATACGGGCGCACGCCCCGCGCGGCTCCGATGGAGTCGAAGCCAGGCCGGGCGGAATTGTTCTTGTGGGGTCTACTGCGGCTGGATGCGGGCCAGGTCGACCCTTCACAGATCCGCGCCCGGGGTTTTGACGCGGATCAAGCAATGCCTAGAGAGTAGCCGGTCGAGGCAGTTTGGAAGCTGTGGTTCGTTGCCGCGCGACAGGTTGCCGCGCGGCCGCGCGCCGCATGAAAGGTTGGCGCCCTTGTAGCTTGGCGCTGAGCGAAGCGAAGCCCAACAGGCGGACCAATCGTTGGGCTTCGCTGCGCTCTGCCGCAACCTACGGTTCGAGAGCCTCGGGGTTGTCCACGTCGCGCAGCACGCCCGGGTCGTCGACGCCGACCGCTATCCAGGCCGAGGCGTGGGCGCGCAGGACCCGGCGGGCGCCTTCGTCGCCGGTGAGTTGCTGCAGCTCGGGCCAGAAGTCGCGGCCGAACAGTACCGGGTGGCCACGTTCGCCCTGGTGGACCGGGAAGACGATGCGCGCGCTGTCGGCCCTGGCCAGCAGCGCGTGCAGGCTGGATTCGGCGATCCAGGGCATATCCCCCAGCAGCACGGCGATGGCCTCGGCCCGGCCTGTGGATAACGCCCGCACACCCGCCGCCAGGCTATGGCCCATGCCCTGCCCTGCATCGGCGCAAAGGATGATGCTGCAATCCTCCGGCAGCCCCAGCGCCACCGGGTCGTCCTCCGGGCGCAACACCAGGTGGACCTCGCCGAACACCCGCCGCGCGCTCTCCAGGCTGGCCGCCAGCAGGGTGCGGCCGTCGGCCAGGGTGGCGCGGCGCTTGTCGCTGCCGAAGCGGGAAGCGACGCCGGCGGCGAGGATCAGGGCGGGGACGGTTGGCATTCAGCGACTCCGGGGTGATGAATCTGTAGGGGCGAATTCATTCGCCAAGGGCAGCGCAGCTGCCCCCTGGACCTTGCAGGGCAGACCTTCGGCCTGCTTGGCGAATGAATTCGCCCCTACAAGAAAACACAGCAGACCTCACACCCGTTCACGGGCGATGCCATTGCGCACCCGCAGGATATCCGCCAGCACCGCCAGGGCGATCTCCGAAGGCGTCTTGCTGCCCAGGTTGAGGCCGATGGGGGCGATGATGCGGGCGAGTTCCGCATCAACCAGACCGCCGACGCGGCGCAGGCGCTCCAGGCGCTTGGCGCTGGTGGCCATGGAGCCCATCACGCCGATATAGAAGGCGTCGGTACGTACCGCCTCGATCATGGCCAGGTCGTCGATCTTCGGGTCGTGGGTCAGGGCGACCACGGCGGTATCGGCATGGCAGCCGCCCTGGCGGATGAATTCCGAGGGCAGCTCGCGGCGGATTTCCACTCCCGGCAGCTCGACGCCTTGCAGCGCCTCGTCGCGGGGGTCGCAGAGCACCACCTCGAAGCCCAGGCTCTGGCCGAACTCGGCGCACACCTGGGCCACCGTGGAATAGCCGGCCAGCAGCAGGCGCTGGGCGGCGCCGACGCGCAGGCGCAGCAGGTCGCCGTCGCGTTCCACCCTGGGCCCGTGCTCGCGGTCCGGCAGCAAGCGGCGCGCGCCATCCGGCAACGACACCTCGCGGATCAGCCGGCGCTGGCCGGCCAGGGCGCTTTCCAGCTCGCGCAGGTGGGCCTGCACGTCGCAGTCCGCTGGCAGGTTCTCCACCAGCACTTCCAGCACGCCGCCGCAGGGCAGGCGGATCTGCGAACGCTCGTCGCTGCCGTCGCCGTAGCGCACCAGTTGCACCGGCTCGGGGAAGGCCCCGGCGGCCAGGCGTTCGAGGAAGTCATCTTCCACGCAGCCGCCGGACAGCGAACCTATCCAGTGGCCGGATGCATTGGCCGCCAGCAGCGAACCCGGCGCGCGGGGCGCCGAGCCGTAGGTGGCCAGGACGGTGCAGAGCCATACGCGCTGGCCGGCCGTGGACCATTCCAGGGCCTTGCGCACTACCAGCAGGTCAAGGTGTTGCATCAGGATATCGCCCTCAATGGGACTGGACTTCGCCGCGCAGCTCCGCCACCCGCTCAGGGCTCACCTCGTCCTCGAGGCCGCCCCAGGACTGCCGCAGGTAGTTGAGCAGGTCGCGCATCTGGCCGTCGTCGAGTTTATCCCTGAAGCCCGGCATTGGCTGCATCCGTTCGAATCCGGTGAACTGCTGTTCGCGGATACCGTCGTCGATCACCCGCACCAGGTTGCGCGAATCCGCCAGGCGCAGCGTGGTATTGCCGTTCATCGCCACCGCCACGTGGGGCACGCCCTCGCCCGCCGCACCGTGGCAGCCGGCGCAGACATTGAGGTACTGCTGGCGTCCGCGCAGGGCGCTCTCGCGCAACTGGTCGTCGGCCACGGCGGCGATCTTGCGCGGTGCCGGTGGCTGTTCGCCGAGCAGGTAGGTGGCCATGGCGCGGTGGTCGTCCCGGGGCAGGTACTGGGTGCTGTGGTGCAATACCGGGTACATCTCGTTGAACACCGAGCCCTGGTCGCTGATGCCGTGCTTGAGGAAAGTGGTCAGGTCGTCCGTGGTCCAGCCGCGTTCGGCCAGGTCCTTGGCCAGGAGGCTCGGGGCCTCGTAGCCGAGGATCACGCCGCCGCTCATGCGCAGGTCCTGCTGCAGGGCGCCGACCGCGTTGCGCGGGGTGTGGCACTCGCCGCAGTGGCCGAGCACTTCCACCAGGTACTGGCCGCGCTGCCACTCTTCGCCCTTGCCGTCGGCCGGCTCCAGTTGCACGCGGTTCTTGTAGAGCATGTTCCAGAAGGTCATGCCGAAGCGCAGGTTGAAGGGGAAGGCCAGGTCGGTCTTCGGGCTCGGCTTGGCGATGGGCTCCAGGCTCATCAGGTAGGCGTAGATGGCGTCGGAGTCTTCGCGCTTGAGCAAGTGATAGGAGGTGTAGGGCATGGCCGGGTAGAGCTTGCTGCCGTCCCTGCGCTCACCCTGGGTCACCGCCTTGAAGAAGTCGTCGGCGCTGTAATGGCCGATGCCGTGCTCCTTGTCCGGGGTGATGTTGGTGCCGTAGATGGTGCCGAAGGGCGATACCAGCGGCAGGCCGCCGGCGTACTCGGCACCGCCCTCGACGCTGTGGCAGGCCACGCAGTCGGCGGCGCGGGCCAGGTACTTACCGCGTTCGATCTGGGCCTTGTCCTTTGGCTGCTCCGCTGCCTGGACGGCCAGGGGCGACAGCAGCACCGCGAGGAGAATCGCGCGCATCCTCAACCCTCCTTGACCAGGCCCAGGCCTTCCACCACTTCGCGCGCGGCGTTGTAGTAGCGGACGTAGCCGGTGCAGCGGCAGATGTGCTTGCCCAGGGCGTTTTCGATCTCCCCTTCCAGTTCGCTGCGCTTGACCGGCTGGCGCTGGAGCTTCTCCACCAGGACGGTGGCGGCGTTGACGTAACCGGGGGTGCAGTAGCTGCACTGGAAGGCGAACTGGTCGATGAACTTCTGCTGGATCGGGTTCAGCTCGGTCACCTCGCCCTTGGCGTCGAGCTTGGCGTGGCCTTCGATGGTGCGCACCTGCTTGCCGTCGAAGAAGTGCGCGCCGGTGATGCAGGTGCGGATTTCCTCGCTGGTGCCATCGGGCTTGTCGAGGATCGCCACGCAGGCGTGGCAGATGCCCTGGCCACAGCCCAGGCGCGAGCCGGTGAGGTTCAGGTGTTCATGGAGGAAGTCGATCATCATCAGGTCGTCGTCCACCGTGAAGGGGCCGACGGCCTGGCCATTGAGGGTCATGCTGAGGGCGCGCTTAGCCATGGAGGGCCTCCTTGATGCGGGCCGGAGTCAGGGGAAGGTCGCGCAGGCGTTTGCCGGTGGCGTGGGCCACGGCGTTCACGATGGCGCCGACCACGGGGATCATCACCACTTCGGCGATGCCCTTGGCCGGGTCGCTGGGCGACAGCGGCGGGAGGATTTCGGCGGTCTGGGTCCAGACCGCGCAGTCCTTGGCGCGGGGCAGCTGGTAGCGGTTGAAGTTCCAGGTGCCTTCGCCGGGACCGCCCTCGTACTTCGGCATTTCTTCCAGCAGGGCGTGGCCGATACCCATGGCGATGCCGCCCTCCAGCTGGCCGCGCACCAGCTCGGGCACGATCACCCGGCCGCACTCCAGCCAGGAGTGGTGATTGATCACCCGCGCCTCAAAGCTGCCCTTGTTCACCTTCACTTCCACCAGGGTAGCCACCGGGCTGTAGTAGGTGACCATGGCGTTGTTCAGCTGGGTCGGCGGGTAGCTGATGGAGGCGCGGTCCAGCAGGTGGAAGCCGTGGCTGGTCATCTGCGCCTGCTTCTCCTTCGCTGCGCCGTCGCCGTACTTCACCGCCACCGCGTCCAGGGGGAAGGTGTCGCGCTTGCCGTCGATCTCGAACTCGCCCTCGGCCCAGGCCCAGCGGTTGAAGCCATGGACGCTGACGCCGGTGACCAGCCCCAGTTCATGGGCCTTGTGCGCCAGCAGCTCGAAGGGAATCGGCGGCAGGCCGTTGGCGGTGAGCTTGCCTTCCACCCAGTGGGCGTCCTCGCGGCGCACCACGTAGGGGCTGGCCAGGCCGCCGTACTCGCCGCGACCCCAGATGGCCAGCGCCGCCGGCCAGAGGCCGTGGTTGAAGAGGATGCGCGCCGCCTCGCGGGTACCGTGGCCGGTGTAGTAGGCCGAGTTGGTGGCCGAGGAAGGCGAGGCCAGCTTGCCGACCCAGCGCGGGTTCTTCAGCGCGGCATCCTGTTCGGCTTGGCTGATCAGGTAGGGGTTGCCGCTGGTGGTCAGCGCCAGCTCGGCCCACTCGGTCTCGCCGGTGCGGATCTCGTCGGCCGGGCGGCCCAGGTAGTCGGCAACCAGCAGGGCCTGGGAGGTGGCCATGCCGGTGCCCATGTCGATGGCGATCTGGCGCAGCTTCACGCGTCCTTCGGCGGTGAACTCGATGCTCGCCATGGGCGCTTCGGAGCCGGTGCCGAAGTCCTTCTGGCAGATGGCGAAGCCGACGCCGTACCAGTTGTCCGGGTCCCTGGCCTCTTCCGCGCGCTTGCGCGCATCGCGGTTTTTCCAGATCTCGTGCCGCGACGCCTTGTCGAGGATTTCATCGAGGCGCAGCGCACCGGCGGGAATGGCGCCCTGGGTGTTCTTCATGCCGGACTTGAAGACGTTCTTCTTGCGCAGCTCGATGGCATCCACGCCCAGGCGCCCCGCCACCTCGTCCACCATCATCTCGGTGGCGGCCATGGTCTGCAGGGTGCCATAGCCGCGCATGGAGCCGGCCTCGACACCACGGGAGTGGTAGGCGGTGGCGGCCAGGTCGCTCTGCGGCAGGTAGTAGATGGACTGCGCGGCGGTGGCGCCCACCGCCGCCACCGAGGGGCTGTAGTTGATGCGGCCGCCGCCGTCGACGTCCATATGGGCGCGGAAGATCTGGAAGGACAGGTCGTCCTTCTTCACCGCCAGTTGGTAGTGCATGTCGAAGGGGTGGCGCTTGATGCCGCTCTGGAACTGCTCGTAGCGGTCATTGGCCAGGCGCACCGGCACGCCGTCGCCGTACATGGCGGCCAGGGCGGCGTAGAAGACGAAGATGTTGTTGTCCTTGGAGCCGTAGCCCACGGTGTAGCCGGGGTGCATGTTCAGCTTGTCGACCTTGAAGCGCGACGGCGCCAGCATGTGGGCGGTCTGCTCGGCCACCTCGAAGGGACACTGGGTGGCCACCACGAAATGCAGGGTGCCGCTGGCGGCGTCGTACCAGCCGTTGCCATTGTCCGCTTCCAGGGCGGCCGGCTCGATGGACTGGGTGGTGAAGCGCTCGTCGAAGACCATCCAGCCTTCCGGCGGGCTGGCCAGCGTCGTCTGCATCCGCTCGGCGTGATAGAGGCCCTGGGCGGTCAGGTCGCCCGCCGGGTTGCCGGCGCCCCAGGTGGGTTTGCGCTCGCGGATCAGCGGGAACAGCATGCTGTCCTTCAGGCTGGAGAAGGTATCCGGCTCGAAGGGAGTGGCGCCGCCGACGCGGACGAAGCGGAAGCTGCCATAGGGGTCGCGCTGGAACAGCGGGGCCTGGGCGCCGTAGCGCACCACCTTCTCATTGAACTTGAGGATGTTCCTGGCCCGGCGGTAACGGTCGAAGTCCTTCCAGATCAGCAGCGCCACCGGGTGGCCGATGAACATCGGCACCTGGCCTTCCGGCAGGAAGGGGTCGGGGCTGTGGCCCTCGGGGAAGGCGATGCCGTCCCGCGCCAGGTCGGCGGCGGTCACCACGCGGTCGGGTTTGAGCTCGTCGCCCAGCATCGACAGGTCGAGGCCCTGGTACAGGTGGTCGGCGCGGGTGGCCTTGAGCAGCAGCGCGTGGCCCTGCTGCTGCGGCCAGCCGGGCATATCCTTGGCGCGGATGTCGCGGGCGAACACCTTGCCGCCGCAGACCTTGCTGACGCCATCGATCCGCCCACGGGCCTGGCCGCCGGCGGTGTACCAGGGCTCGGGGGCGATGGTGACCTGGGCTTCGAACAACGCTGCGAAGGCCTTGCTGCCCAGCGGCGCGAGGGAGATGCCGATACCGGCGACGACGCTGCCCTGCAGGAAGGCGCGGCGGGATAGTTCAGGAGTGGACATGCCCGTTTCTCCTGGGCCGGACGGGGCCGAACCCAAATTTTGTGCAATAAACGGTAGCCGGCCCTTCCCGGGGGAAGGGTCGTAGCAAGAATAGTCTGGGGAACGAACCTGACTTGAAGGTCAAATTCTAACGAAATCGCTGACGGAGACAAAGAAAAAATCTGTCTCGTTAGTCAGAAAAATCCTTCGCGCAACTCGCTGATCGAACGTTTTGTTCGGCAAATGCAACCGCATGTTTCAGCAGGCGTGCTAGGCTGCGGCACCGATAGCAGCCTAAGCATTTTCGGACATGCCCCAGCCCACCCTCCTACGCCACCACCGTCCCTTCCTGGCTTTCTGGTTCGCACGCGTCTGTACGGCAAGCGGCTTCCAGATGATCACGGTCGCCATTGGCTGGCATATCTACGAACTCACAGGCAGCGTGCTCGACCTGGGCCTGGTGGGGCTGGTGGAATTCCTCCCCCGGGTCCTCTTCATGCTGCATACCGGGCATGTGGCCGACCGCTTCGACCGCCGCCGGGTCGCCGCCCTCTGCCAGGTGCTGCAGGCCCTGGTGGCCGGCGTACTGGTGTTCGCCAGCGCCACCGACAGCGCCAGCCGCGAGCTGATCTTCCTCATGGCCTTCGTCCTCGGCGCCGCCCGCGCCTTCGAGATGCCCGCCACCCAGGCGCTGCTGCCCAATGTGGTGCCCAGGGAGCTGTTCCCCCGCGCCGTAGCCGCTTCGGCCTCGGCCATGCAGGCCGCCACCATAGTCGCCCCGGCCCTTGGCGGCCTGCTCTACGCCGTCGGCAGCCTCTGGGTCTACGGCCCGACCGCGGTGATCTACCTCGCCGCCTGCGCCCTGATGCTGGGCCTGTCGAGCAGCCAGCAGCAGGCCAACAAGGCGCCGGCCAACCTGGACAACCTGCTGGCGGGCATCCGCTTCATCCGCAGCCGCCCGGACATACTCGGCGCCATCTCCCTGGATCTGTTCGCCGTATTGCTGGGCGGCGCCACCGCCCTGCTCCCGGTATTCGCCAAGGACATCCTGCTCACCGGCCCCTGGGGCCTGGGTCTCTTGCGTTCGGCACCAGCCGTGGGTGCGCTGCTGATGTCCTTCTGGCTGGCGCGCTTCCCCATCGAACGCAATGTCGGGCGCATCATGTTCACCTCGGTGGGGGTGTTCGGCGTGGCCACCATCGCCTTCGGCCTGTCGACCTCCTTCTGGTTCTCCCTGGCGGTGCTGGCCGTGCTCGGCGCGGCGGACATGATCAGCATGGTGATCCGCGGCGCCTTCGTGCAACTGCACACCCCGGACGAGATGCGCGGCCGGGTCAGCGCGGTGAACGGCCTGTTCATCGGTGCTTCCAACCAGCTTGGGGAGTTCGAGTCCGGCGTGACCGCGGCCTGGTTCGGCACCGTGCCGGCGGTGGTCATGGGCGGGGTCGGCACCCTGCTGGTGACCGGGCTGTGGATCAAGCTGTTCCCGACGCTGGCCAAGCGGGACAGATTGCACTGACGGGCAGGTAGATAGCTTGTAGGGGCGAATTCATTCGCCAAGCAGGCCGAAGGGCTGCCTGCAAAACATCGGGGGCGGCTGCGCCGCCCTTGGCGAATGAATTCGCCCCTACAGGAAAAGCCCCCCTCACCCCACCAGCATCGCCTTGGCGATCTCGTTGCGCCTGGCCTTGCCGCACAGCTGCTCCACCAGGGCCAGGGCGAAGGCCAGGGCGGTGCCGGGGCCCTGGCTGGTGATGCAGTTGCCGTCCACCACCACCGGCTGGTCGACGAAGGTGCAGCCGGACAGGCGGTCGCTGAAACTCGGGTAGCAGGTCATGCGCCGCTGGCGCAGCACGCCGTAGGGTTGCAGGGCCATGGCCGGGGAGGCGCAGATGGCGGCGAAGAGGCGGCCGGCCTTCGCCTGCTCGCGGACCTTCTCGGCCAGCGGTTCGTGCTTGCCAAGGCGCTGGGCGCCGGGCATGCCGCCGGGCAGGACGATCAGGTCGTAGTCCTGGGCCAGGACATCCAGCAGCATGGTGTCGGCGGTCAGGCGGGTGCCACGAGCCAGGGTGATCATGCGGCGGGTCTCGATGCTGGCCACTACCGTCTTCACCTCGGCGCGCCGCAGCACGTCGATCAGGGTCACGGTTTCCAGGTCCTCCACGCCTTCGGCGACGGCGATCAGGGCCTGGAGATGAGGTTGTGTATGCATGGCGTTCTCCTTTTCCTGGAAACCGAAGCTGTCCGTCCGGTCATAAATTCACCGCTTCCAGGTGAGCTGGTATGATGCGCGCCTTTTTCCAGACTGGCAGAGAAAAGTCCATGGCGCCCGCGCGTGCCGTGCAATTGTGCTTTGCTTTTCGCCAGCTGAATGACAACGACGCAGTGCGTTACGGGGAGCCCACAGATGCTGGAGAAGCTGTTCCAACTCAAGGCGCACGATACCAACGTGCGCACCGAGATCCTGGCCGGTCTGACGACCTTCCTGACGATGGCCTACATCCTCTTCGTCAATCCGGCCATTCTCGGCGAGACCGGCATGGACAAGGGCGCGATCTTCGTCGCCACCTGCCTGGCCGCCGCCATCGGCTCGGCCACCATGGCGCTGATCGCCAACTACCCCATCGCCCTGGCTCCCGGCATGGGTCTGAACGCCTTCTTCACCTACAGCGTAGTGCTGCAGATGGGGCACACCTGGCAGGTGGCGCTCGGCGCGGTGTTCCTCTCCGCCTGCATGTTCTTCCTGCTGTCGATCTTCAAGATCCGCGAGTGGATCATCAACAGCATCCCGCTGGAGCTGCGCTCGGCCATCGCCGCGGGCATCGGCCTGTTCCTCGGCCTTATCGCCCTGCAGAAGGCCGGCATAGTCGCTGCCCATCCGGTGACCATGCTGACCGTCGGTGACCTGACCAAGCCGGAGCCCATCCTCGCGGTGCTCGGCTTCTTCCTGATCGTCGCCCTGGAAGCGCGCAAGGTGACCGGTGCCGTGCTGATCGGCATCCTCGCCGTGACCATTGCCGGCATCGCCCTCGGCGTGTCGCAGTTCGGCGGCATCTTCTCCATGCCGCCGTCGCTGGCGCCCACCTTCCTCCAGCTGGATATCAAGGGGGCGCTGGAAATCGGCCTGGTGAGCGTGATCTTCGCCTTCCTCTTCGTCGACCTGTTCGACAACTCCGGCACCCTGATCGCCGTGGCCAAGAAGGCCGGGCTGATGCGCGCCGACGGCTACATGCCGAAGATGGGCCGCGCCCTGATCGCCGACTCCACCGCCGCCATGGGCGGCTCGCTGCTGGGCACCTCCACCACCACCAGCTACATCGAATCCGCCGCGGGCGTCAGCGCCGGCGGCCGCACCGGCCTCACCGCCCTGGTGGTGGCCGTGCTTTTCCTCCTGGCCCTGTTCCTCTCGCCCCTGGCGGGCAGCGTGCCGGCCTTCGCCACCGCCCCGGCGCTGTTCTTCGTCGCCGTGCTGATGGCCTCGGGCCTGGCCGAGATCGATTGGCATGACCTGACCACCGCCGCGCCGGTGCTGATCACCACCCTGGCCATGCCCTTCACCTATTCCATCGCCGACGGCATCGCCTTCGGCTTCATTGCCTGGGCCGCGATCAAGACCCTGGCCGGCCGCTTCAAGGAGCTCAGCCCGGCGCTGGTGATCCTGGCTGTGCTCTTCGTTATCAAGATGGGTTTCTTCCACTGATGAGTCGTCCCCAGTTCGATCCGGCGGCCTACGCCGCCCAACTCACCGAGAAGACGCAGCGCCTGAAGGCGCTGCTGGCGCCCTTCCATGCGCCGGAGCCCGAAGTCTTCGAGTCCCCCCGCGAGCACTACCGCCTGCGTGCCGAGTTCCGCCTGTGGCGCGAGACCGGCAACGAGAACCGCCACTACGCCATGTTCGAGGCCGGCGACAAGTTCACCCCGGTGCTGATCGAGGACTTTCCCATCGCCAGCCGCCGCATCAACGAGCTGATGCCGCGTCTCAAGGCCGGCTGGCAGGCGAGCCACGTGCTCTCCTTCAAGCTGTTCCAGGTGGAATTCCTCACCACCCTGGCCGGCGATGCGCTGATCACCCTCTGCTACCACCGTCCGCTGGACGAGGCCTGGCAGGCCGAAGCCGAGAAGCTCGCCGCCGAGCTGGGCGTCTCCCTGGTGGGGCGCTCGAAGGGCAAGCGCATCGTCATCGGCCGCGACTACGTCGAAGAGCAACTGACGGTCGCCGGCCGCCTGTTCCGCTATCGCCAGCCGGAGGGCGCCTTCACCCAGCCCAACGGCGAGGTATGCCAGAAGATGCTGGCCTGGGCCTACGACGTACTCGGCGAGCGCCAGGACGACCTGCTGGAGCTCTACTGCGGCAATGGCAACTTCACCCTGCCGCTGGCCACCCGGGTGCGCAAGGTGCTGGCCACCGAGATCAGCAAGACTTCGGTCAACGCCGCCCTGGCCAACCTCGCCGACAACGGCGTGGACAACGTCACCCTGGTGCGCCTGTCCGCCGAGGAACTGACCGAGGCGCTGAACGAGGTCCGCCCCTTCCGCCGCCTGGCCGGCATCGACCTGAAGGGCTACGACTTCGGCAGCGTCTTCGTCGACCCGCCGCGCGCCGGCATGGACCCCGACACCTGCGAGCTGACCCGCCGCTTCGATCGCATCCTCTATATCTCCTGCAATCCGGAGACCCTGGCGGCGAACATCCAGCAGCTGAGCGATAGCCACAAGGTCACGCGCTGCGCCCTGTTCGACCAGTTCCCCTATACCCACCACATGGAGTCGGGTGTGCTGTTGGAGAGGCGCTGACACCCTCTCCCCCGGCCCCCGCCCTGCGCCCCAGCCTGATCGCTTCGCGCTCCGGCGTTCATCGGCACCGGAAGCGCTGCTTCCGAAAGCGTGCCTCTTCACCCCTGAAGAGGAGAGGGGTGACTCTCGGCCCGACTTCGGAGCCAGACGGTGAATGCAGGGCACGGGGCAGGATGCTGCCCTCTACGCGCCATCGAGCTTGCGCAATGCCGCGAAGGCCAGCCCCGCCGAGACCACCTCGAACAGCAGCGCGTAGAGGTTGAAGGTCTGCCCCAGGCTGCCATCCAGCCAGAGGCCGCTGATCCGTCCCAGGGCCTGGGCGACGTAGACCAGCACCAGCAGGTCCAGCGCCGCCCGCGCCAGTTGCAGGCGCAGTTGGGCCAGCAGCAGGAAGGCGGCGAAGCCCAGCTGCAGGCAGCCGTAATAGGCACGCACGTCGGTGACTGCCGAAGGGTCCATCAGCAGCATGCCGCTGAGGCTGGCCATCTGCTCCGGACGGATGAAGTAGGCCAGGCCGGCGACGGTGAGGATGAGAGCCTGCAGGCCCAGCAGGATGCGGGTGAACAGCATCGCCTGATCTCCGGGGGAGTGCAGGAAAAAGCATAGGCCGCCGGGGAACAGTCTGAAACAGACCTGCGCTTGGGACCTGCCGGGCACGGCGCTATGCTGCCCTTCTTTGTCACCGGCCTGCCTGGCCCCATGGAGCTCAGCATGCGTTCCCTCTTCCTCCTCACCACCCTCTTCGCCGGCATCGCCCAGGCCGCCGAGCCCGTCACCATGGATGTCTACCGCGACCCCAACTGCGGCTGCTGCAAGGCCTGGATCAGCCACCTGCGCGACAACGGCATCCAGGTCCGCGACCACGAGGAAACCGACATGGCCTCCGTCAAGATGCGCATCGGCGTACCCTACAACCTCGGCTCGTGCCACACCGGCGTCGTCGACGGCAAGTTCGTCGAAGGCCATGTACCGGCCAGCGATGTGCTGAAACTGCGTGAACGCCCCGACCTGCTGGGCGCCGCCGTGCCCGGCATGCCGGTGGGCTCGCCCGGCATGGAAATGGGCGACCGCGTCGATGCCTACCAGGTGATAGGCGTGGCCCCGGGCGGCAAGCAGAGCGTCCTGAGCGAGTATCCTGCACGCTGAGCGATCCCCCTCCACCGACGGCCGCCTGATGCGGCCGTTCTTTCTTCTGGAGCCTGAAATGGACTATTGGCAAGTCGATGTCTTCGCCGAACGAGTCCTGGCCGGCAACGGCCTGGCCGTCTTTCCCGATTGCCGCGGCCTCTCCCCGGCCGCCATGCAGGAACTGACCCGCGAGCTGCGGCAGTTCGAATCGATATTCCTGGCACCGCTGGATGCCCCCAATGCCTTCTCCGCACGGGTGTTCACCGTGGAGGAGGAGTTGCCCTTCGCCGGCCACCCGATCCTCGGCGCCGCCGCCCTGCTGCATCACCTGCACGGCGGCGGGGCCCATGCCGACTGGCTGCTGCAGCTTTCGGAGAAGCAGGTGCGCATCGCCACCCGCCATCAGGGCAAGGGCTTCTACGCGGAGATGGACCAGGGCCGCGCCGAGTTCGGCCAGGTCCTGGACGACACCAGCGCCGATGCCTTCGCCGCCGCCTTCGGCAGCGAGCGCGACCGCCGCTTCCCCACCCAGGTGGTCAGCACCGGTCTGCCCTACCTGCTGCTGCCGGTGACCACCGCCGGCCTCGTCGCGGCGAAACAGCGGGAATTGCTGGATGACGCGCTGGCCGGCATAGGCGCCGCCTTCGTCTTCCTCATCGATGTCGACGCCCGTGAGGGCCGCACCTGGGACCCGCTGGGGGTGGTGGAGGACATCGCCACCGGCAGCGCCGCCGGGCCGGTGGCCGCCTGGATGGTCGAGCAGGGGCTGGAGTTCCATGGGCAGCCCTTCGCCCTGTCCCAGGGGCGCTTCCTCGGCCGGCCGAGCCGGCTGGACGTCTGCGTGAGCGACGACGACCGGGTGAAGGTCGGCGGCAAGGTCCAGCTGCTGGCCCAGGCCCGCCTGCTGCCGACCCCGGCGGAGCTGGGCTGACGACCGGGCTGGCGGCCCCCGCCGGCAGCGTCAACACTGAACACTCGCATTGGATTGGAGAACGATCATGCGCTGGCAACGAGCGCGTCGCAGCGACAATGTCGAAGATGCCGGAGGCATGGGCGGTGGCGGCATGCGCCTGGGTGGCGGCAAGGGCCTGGGCCTGGGCGGCATCGCGATAGTGGTGGTGGTGGCGCTGCTGATGGGCGAAGACCCGCTGCAGATCCTCGGCCAGATCACCCAGCAGAACGCTTCGGTCAATCCGCAGCAACAGTCGGCCATGCCCACCGGCGCGCCGGAGGAACGTGAGTTCGTTCGCGCCATACTCGGCGATACCGAAGACACCTGGCGCGCCATCTTCCAGGCCGCCGGCCGCCAGTACCAGGACCCGACCCTGGTGCTGTTCAATGGCGGCGTGCAATCGGCCTGCGGCTTCGCCTCCTCCGCCGTCGGCCCCTTCTACTGTCCCGGCGACCGCAAGGTGTACCTGGACCTGGATTTCTTCGAGGAAATGGCCCAGCGCTACGAGGCCGCCGGCGATTTCGCCCAGGCCTATGTGATCGCCCATGAAGTGGGCCACCACGTGCAGACCTTGCTGGGGGTATCCGCCAAGGTCAACGCCGCCCGCCAGCGGGGCGAGCGGGTGGAAGGCGACAACGGCCTGCTGGTGCGCCAGGAACTCCAGGCCGATTGCCTCGCCGGGGTCTGGGCCTACCACGCGCAGAAGCGCATGGAATGGCTGGAACCCGGCGACCTGGAAGAAGCCCTCAATGCCGCCAACGCCATCGGCGACGACCGCCTGCAACGCCAGGCCCGCGGCCAGGTGGTGCCGGATTCCTTCACCCATGGCACCTCGGCGCAGCGGGTGCGCTGGTTCAAGGTGGGGTACGAGCGTGGGGAAGTGGGGAGGTGCGATACGTTTTCGACGGCGCGGCTCTAGTCAAGCTCGTTTTTCCCTCTCCCCCCACCCTCTCCCGCAAGCGGGAGAGGGGGCCTGGATCGGCATCCAGCTCAACATTTTCCCTATGGCACGGACTGCTCCCTCTCCCACTTGTGGGAGAGGGTCAATCAGGTTCAGCCACGGCACGGCGTATAACCTCCAGCACTGATTCGGTTTCGCCCAACACCTCGTGGTTCCAGAAACGCAACACTTGAAAGCCCTGTTCGGCAAGCCAACGGTCGCGTTCGGCATCGCGCTCTGCCTGCTCCTGATGCTGTCCTCCATCCAGCTCTATGACCAACCTGCGCTCCAGGCAAATGAAGTCGACTATGTAGCGCCCCATAGGCTTCTGTCGCTTGAACTTGAGACCGAGGAATCGGTGACCACGCAAGTAGTACCAAAGATGACGCTCGGCTTCGGTCATGTTGCTGCGCAGAGCTTTCGCGTAGTTTCTGAGTTCCATTGAGCCTCCTTGCTCGTAATGCCCCTCTCCCCCCGCCCTCTCCCGCAAGCGGGAGAGGGGGCCATTCGTGCCTACCCCGCCCTCACCCCCTCACCATCCCCAGCAACTCCCCACAATCGCGCGCATGCCAGTCCGCCAGTCCTGGCCAGGGGTTTTCCGGCAGGTTCACCAGCACGGTGCCCGCTCCCGCCGCGCGGCCGCAGTCGAGGTCGAAACGGTAGTCGCCGACCATCACCAATTGCCGTGGAGCGACCTGCCAGCGCTCGGCCAGGTGCAGCAGGCCGCCGGGGTGGGGCTTGGGCGGCGCTTCGCCGCGGCCGAGTATGTCGTCGGTGGCGAAACAGTCACCCAGGCCGATGGCCTCGAGGGTCAGCAGCGCCAGTTCGTGGGCATTGCGGGTGAGGATGCCGAGCTGGCAGCCACGTTCGTGGAGTTCGCGCACCAGTTCGATGGCGCCGGACGCGGGGCAGGCGTTCAGGGCCAGTTCCCGTTCGTGTTCCAGCAGCCAGGCGTGCTTGGCGGCGGCCTCATCCTCGGGCAGGGCGGCCAGGTGGTGGAGGATGTCGTCCTCCGGGGGGATGTCCAGGGCCACGCGGATCGCGGCGAAGTCGTGCACGGCGAGGGTCAGGGTGCCGTCCATGTCGAACACCCAGTGGCGGTACTGCGCCAGTCCGGTAGTAGTAGTCGTCACTTCCACTCCTCGCGCTGGCGGATCAGCCCTTCCTGGGCCACCGATGCCACCAGTTGGCCGGCGCGATTGAAAATGCTGCCACGGGAGAAGCCACGGGCGTTGCCGGCCCAGGGGCTGTCCATGGAGTACAGCAGCCAGTCGTCGGCGCGCAGATCGCGATGGAACCACAGGGCGTGGTCGAGGCTGGCCACCTGCATGAACTTCTGCCACACCGACACGCCGTGGGGGAGCATGGAGGTGGTCAGCAGGCCGAAGTCGGAGGCGTAGGCCAGCAGGTACTTGTGCAGGGCGCGGACGTCGGGAAGGGTGCCATCGGCGCGGAACCAGAGGTGCTTGATCGGCTCGCCGGGCGCGGGGTCGTAGGGGTTGTCGGCGGTGACCGGGCGAATCTCGATGGGCTTGGCGCAAAGGAACTTGTCGCGCACCCGCTCGGACAACAGATGGGCGTTCTGCCGGGCGATCTCCAGTTCACTGGGCAGGTTCTCCGGACCTGGCACCTCGGGCATCGCCAGTTGGTGCGAGAAGCCCTCCTCGTCCTGCTGGAAGGATGCGCTGCAGGTGAAGATCTGCTGGCCCTTCTGCACCGCGGTGACCCGACGCGTGCTGAAGCTGCCGCCGTCGCGCACCCGCTCCACCGAATAGACCACCGGCAGGGTGGCGTCGCCCGGACGCAGGAAGTAGCCGTGGAGCGAGTGCACGTGGCGCTCGGGCTCCACCGTCTGGCTGGCGGCCGAGAGGGACTGGCCCAGCACCTGGCCGCCGAACAGCTGCCGGAATCCCAGGTCCTGGCTGACGCCACGGAACAGGTTCTCTTCGATGGATTCGAGGCTCAGCAGCGCAACCAGCTCGTCGAGCACCTGGGTCATGGGGATCTCCTCTGCAAGGCTGCCGCTCCGGTCATGGCCGGGGCGGTCTTCGTAGTTCGGGGTAGGCCGGCAGCGTCGTCAGGCGCTCGTCCCACTGGGCGCGGCCGATGGTGAAATGGTAAAGGCTTTGCCAGCGGCTGTCGGCAATCTCCAGCAATTCATGTACCGAATCGTCGAAATAACAGCCGATGCCGGTACCGGAGAGCCCGGCCGCCTCGGCTTCGAGGTAGAGCAGCTGGCCGATCTGCCCGCATTCCCAGTACAGCCGTGGATAATGCCAGGCGCCCTGTTCCAGGGCAGCATCGAAGCGCGCGAGCATGGCCAGGGCGACGCAGCCATCGGCGGCGATGTCCTGGCCGCACGAGAGAAAGCCCGCCAGGCCGCGGGCGTCGCCTTCCAGCAGGCGGTACAGCGGCAGCTCGTCGTCGGCGCGTTGCCAAAGGAAATCCCCGCGCAGGCCCTGGGCCAACTCGGCTTCCGGCGCGGCGCCGCGCGCCAGCCAATAGAGGCCTGGCTCCATGCCCTGGACGCGGTGGACGAACAGCAGCAGGTCCACCTGCGCAGCGCCCAGACCGGCGAAGGGCACCGGCGAATGTTGCGGCAGCAGGCGCCGCAGCCAGGCCAGCAGCAGCTCGGCCTGGATGCCGCTGCGGCCATCCAGGGACTGGGCGCTGCGCCGCCGGTGCAGCAGCGGGCGCAAGGGCAGGCCGGGGTTATCCACAGTGGCGGCGGCCTCCGGCGCGCGCCAGTCCGCTGGCGGCAGGCGCGGCGCGCGGCACAGGCCATGGACGCGCTCCAGCTCCGGCCAGTGGCGTTGCTCGCGGGACAGGCGATTGGGCGTGCCCTGGAGCTCCAGCGCGGCAAGGCCGTGGAGCAGTGGCTGCCTGACGGCAAACTCCCGATCCTGGGCAGGGCCAATCCACAGCAACGCGTCGGCGTACTCCCGCTCTATGAAGTCGGGGCGGTCCAGGCCCAGAAGGCCATCCAGCAGCTCTTCGGCCACCCCGTTCATGACGCGCACCTGCCACCCCAGGGCGCTGGCGGCGATGGCCAGGGCGGCCAGCGCGTGGCCCAGGTCGTGGTGGCAATAGCGATAGGCACGTTCGCCGTACTTCCACGCCTCGCGCCAGGGAATGCTGGCCAGGCCGAGCAGCAAGCCCCCCGCCGGCAGGTCCGCCGCCAACAGCGCGGCCAGGGGCGCCGGCAACTCGGCGCGGACTTCCAGGCCGTGCAGGTCCGGCGCGTAGTGGGCTAGCAGGCCGGCCTCCTCCACCGCGCCGGGCGGCAGCAGCAGATAGGCCTCGGTGGGGTGCAGGTTGCCCGAGGACGGATTGACCCGCAGCGCCCAGCGGCTGCCGCCGGCCTCCTTCCAGGCGGAGATGGCCAGGCTGTCGTAGAGCAGCTGGGACAGGCTTTCGCGATTCAGAGGTGCGGGCGCGCCGATGGGCCCGGCGAACACCGCGTCGTAGGGCGGGGTTTCCTCCAGGGGACGCTGCCAGAGTTCCAGCAATCGCGCCCCGGCGTAGCGGCGAAAGGGCGCCGGCTGGGTCGCCCAGTCCAGCTGGCCGGGCCCCGGGGCGAAACGGTCCGGGCGATGCTTGCTGAGTTCGTGGTAGGCACGCACGGCATTGGTCATCGCAGCGCCTCCCATTCGGCACGGCCCAGGCAAGCGGGGAAGTGGCGCATCACCTCCGGGTCGGCGTTCAGCGCGGCGAAGGCCGGCAGGTCCTCGTCGCGCCAGGCACGCAGGCGCAGACGCGGGGTGTGGAGTTCGATCGGTGGCACGGGTCGGTCTCTTGAGCACGGCGCGAGGGCCCCATCATACTGCCGGCGAACCACGCCGAGTGCCCATCGATGTTCCTGCCGCTGGTCTACCACGACGACTACAGCCCGCCCTTTCCGGCGGAGCCCGTAGCCGGATGAAATCCGGGAATCGCCGGCACCTTCGCCCCCGGATTGCATCCGGGCTATACACAGTGGGGGCGATTTCAATCGCTGAGCAGGCCTGCCTTGTCGAGTTCGTCGGGGGCGGCTTCGCCACCCCTGGCGAATGAATTCGCCCCCACAAATGGCTCGCCCCGGGCACCGAGCCCTGAAGTAAAATGCGCCCCCTCCCCCATTTCAGCACCCTTGCCCCCATGAAAGACTCCACCCCCTTCGTCGCCATCATCGGCGGCGGCCCTGCCGGCCTGATGGCCGCCGAAGCCCTGGCCGTGGGCGGCGCCCGGGTGGAGCTGTTCGATGCGATGCCCTCGGTGGGCCGCAAGTTCCTCCTGGCCGGTGTCGGCGGGATGAACATCACCCACTCCGAGCCCAGGGCGCCCTTCGTCGGCCGCTATGGCAAGCGCCGCGATGAAGTCGCCGCCCTGCTGCAGGACTTCGGCGCCGAGGAACTGCGCGAGTGGATCCATGGCCTCGGCATCGAAACCTTCGTCGGCAGCTCGGGAAGGGTCTTCCCCACCGACATGAAGGCCGCGCCCTTGCTGCGCGCCTGGCTCAAGCGCCTGCGCGAGCAGGGGGTGGTGATCCATACCCGCAGCCGCTGGCTCGGCTGGAACACCGATGGCGCCCTGCGCATCGCCATGCCGGACGGCGAATCAGCCGTCCAGGCCGATGCCTGTGTGCTGGCCCTGGGCGGCGGTAGCTGGGCGCGGCTGGGTTCCGACGGCGCCTGGGTGCCGCTGCTGGAGGCGCGCGGTATTTCCGTCACGCCGCTGCAACCGAGCAATTGCGGCTTCGAGGTGGAAGGCTGGAGCCCGCTGCTCCAGGAGAAGTTCGCCGGCGCGCCGATCAAGCCGGTGGCCATCGGCCTGGATGACGAAGCACCGCGCCAGGGCGAGTTCGTGCTCACCGCGACGGGCGTGGAAGGCAGCCTGATCTACGCGCTTTCCGCAGCCATCCGTGAGCGGATCGATGCCAGCGGCAGCGCTACCCTCTACCTGGACCTGCTGCCCAACCAGAGCGTGGACAAGATCGCCAAGGCCCTGGCCCGCCCACGCGGCTCGCGCTCCATGGCCAAGCATCTGCACAGCCAGTTGGGCATCGACGGCGCCCGCGCAGGGCTGCTGCGGGAGCTGTCGAACAAGGAGGACTTCCTCGATGCCGCGCGCCTGGCCAACGCCATCAAGCATTTGCCACTGAGGCTGGTGCGGGCACGGCCGCTGGACGAAGCCATCAGTTCGGCCGGCGGCGTGCCCTTCGAGGCAATGGACCAAGGGCTGATGCTCAAGGATCTGCCGGGGGTCTTCTGCGCCGGCGAGATGCTCGACTGGGAGGCCCCCACCGGCGGCTACCTGCTCACCGCCTGCTTCGCCAGCGGCCGCGTCGCCGCACAGGGTGTGCTGCGCTGGCTATCGGAGTCGCACGCCCTGCAATAGCGTCCAGCGCCCGTACTCTGGCGCATCGGACAGAACGTCCGATCGGTCGCGGGACACAGCTGATCGGAAGCTGGTCGCGCGGTACAGGCTGGCATGCTGCCAGCGTCTATGCTTGCCCAGAGCCCAGCTTCTCCGTGCGGTGCCCCCAAGGTGATCCCCCTCCTCGTCTGCGACGACTCGATGATGGCGCGCAAGCAACTGATCCGCGCGCTGCCGCTGGACTGGCCGGTGCACATCACCCAGGCCAGCCACGGCGAAGAAGCCCTGGCGGCCATCCGCCACGGACACGGCCAGGTGGTTCTGCTGGATCTGACCATGCCGATCATGGACGGCTACCAGGTGCTCAGCCGCCTCCGGGCCGAAGGCCTGAGCGCCAAGGTGCTGGTGGTTTCCGGGGACATCCAGGAAGAGGCCCAGCGCCGCGTCCACGAGCTGGGCGCACTGGCCTTCATCCGCAAGCCGGCCGACCCCGACGAGCTGCGGGAGACCCTGATCAGGCTCGGGCTGCTGCGCCCGGCACCCTCCACCAGCCCGGTCACCGGCATCCCCGGCCGCGCCGACCCGGACCTGCGGGTGAACTTCCGCGACGCCCTGCGCGAGGTGAGCAATGTCGCCATGGGGCGCGCCGCCGCCCTGCTGGCGCGGGTGCTCGGCGTGTTCGTGCGGTTGCCGGTCCCCAACGTCAACCTCTTCGATGTCAGCGAGCTGCACATGGCCCTGGCCGATGCCCAGCGCGGCCAGCGGCTCTCCGCGGTGTGCCAGGGTTTCATCGGCGAATCCATCGCCGGCGAGGCGCTGTTGCTGTTCCATGACGCCGAGAGCACCGAAATCGCCCGCCTGCTCGGCTGGCAGCCCCAGGACGACAGCGCGCGAGCCGAGATGCTGCTGGACCTGGCGAGCATCCTGATCGGCGCCTGCCTGGCCGGCATCGCCGAACAGATCGATGTGCGCTTCTCCCAGGGCCACCCTCAACTGCTCGGCCAGCACAGCTCCATCGATCGCCTGTTCCAGCTCAACAACCGGCGCTGGCGCAAGACCCTGGCGGTGGAGATCAGCTACGCCGTCGAAGACCACGACCTGCACTTCGACCTGCTGCTGCTCTTCACCGAAACCTCCATCGCGCGCCTGACCCAGAAGATCCACTACCTGATGGACTGACCCATGCCGGCTCCAATCGATTTCAAGGAACTCCACTGGCTGCTCGATATCGTCCAGTGCCTGGACGTCGGCGTGGTGGTGGTCGACCGCCAGTACCGCATCGAGGTCTGGAACGGCTTCATGGAGAACCACTCGGGCCTGGGCCCCGACCGAGTGCGCGGCAAGAACCTCTTCGAGCTGTTCCCGGAGATCGACCGCCACTGGCTCAGGCGCAAGGTGGACAGCGTGCTGCAACTGGGCACCCGCGGTTTCAGCCTGTGGGAACAGCGGCCCTACCTGATCCGCTTCGAGAACTACCGGCCGATCACCGGCGAAGAGGACTTCATGTACCAGAACCTCACCCTCATCCCCCTGGCCGCGTCCGGCGGGCAGGCGGAGCGGGTGTGCCTGGTGATCTACGACATGACCGAGGTGGCGCGGTTGAAGCGGCGCCTGGCGGAGGCGGGTGGAGCGAACTCCTTGTAGGGGCGAATTCATTCGCCAAGGGCTGCGCAGCGGCCCCTTTGAATTCCGCAAGGCAGCCCTTCGGCCTGCATGGCGAATGAATTCGCCCCTACAGGTACCACCCCCAGGGCTCCTGGCTGCGGTACTCGGTCACCTGCTTGACCTCCAGGTAGTTGTCCAGGCCCCAGCGGCCCAGCTCGCGGCCGATGCCGCTCTGTTTCATCCCGCCCCAGGGCGCCTGGGTGAAGGTGGGTTGCGAGCAGTTGACCCAGACAATGCCGGCGCGCAGGCCGTTGGCCACCCGCGCGGCGCGCTCGAGGTCGGCGCTCATCACCGCGGCGGCCAGGCCGAAGCGGCTGTCGTTGGCCATGCGCAGGGCGTCGGCTTCAGTCCTGAAGCGCTTCACGCAGAGCACCGGGCCGAAGATTTCCTCGCGCCAGAGGCGGGCGCTGTCCGCCGGCTCGTCGAATACCGCCGGCTCGACGAAGTAGCCGTGGGACAGGTGCGCCGGACGCTTGCCGCCGGTGAGCAGGTTGGCCTCCTGGCGGCCCTGCTCGATCATGCCCATGACCTTCTGGTACTGCCCGGCGCTCACCAGCGGGCCCAGCAGCACGCCGCGCTCCAGGCCGGGGCCGATGCTGATGCGCCGGGTCTCTTCCACCAGGCGCTCGACCAGCCGCGGGGCTATGCCCTCCTGCACCAGCAGGCGCGAGGTGGCGCTGCACACCTGGCCCTGGTTCCAGAAGATGCCGAACATGATCCACTCCACCGCTGCCTCGATATCCGCATCGTCGAAGACGATGAAGGCCGACTTGCCACCCAGCTCCAGGCTGATGTTCTTGATGTCGGCGGCCGCCGCCGACATGATCTTCGCCCCCGTCGGCACGCTGCCGGTAAAGGCCAGCTTGTCCACCCCCGGGTGCTGGCTCAGGGGTGCGCCGGCCTCGCTGCCAAGGCCCGTGACCACGTTCAGCACACCGGAGGGCAGGCCGATGCGCTCGGCGGCGCCGGCCAGCTCCAGGGCGGTCAGGGGCGTCAGCTCCGAGGGCTTGAGCACGCAGGTGGCCCCCGCCGCCAACGCGGGCGCCACCTTCCAGGCGGCCATCAGCAGCGGGTAGTTCCAGGGGATGATCTGCCCCGCCACTCCCACCGGCTCGTAGCGTACGCGGCAGGAAAAACGCGCATCCGGCAGCGCCAGGGGCTGGTCCTGGCGGCCGTCCAGCTCACGCGCCAGCTCGGCGTAGTAGCGGAAGCAGCCGATGGCGTCACTGATGTCCCACTGCGCCTCCGGCAGCGGCTTGCCGTTGTCGCGCACCTCCAGCACCGCCAGGGCGTCCTGGCGGCCTTCCAGTTCAGCGGCCAGGGCTTCCAGCCAGGCGGCGCGCTCGGCCCCGCTGCTCTGCCCCCAGCCACGGTTGAAGGCCTGGCGGGCGGCGTGCACGGCGTGGTCGACGTCCTCTTCGGTGGCCGCCGGCACCCGCTGGATCAGGTCGCCATTGCTGGGGTCCAGCACTTCGAAATAGCCGCCCAGGTCGGGGCGGACCCATTGCCCGTTGATGTACAGCTGGTCACGCATGGCATTTCTCCATGGGCGCTCAGGCGCCGCTGCGGCGGTTCTGCAGATGGCGGGAGGTGAACAGCAGCGCCAGGGAGACGCAGATGATCACCGTGGAGATGGCATTGATTTCCGGGGTGATGCCCCGGCGGATCGACGAGAAGATGTAGATCGGCAGGGTGGTTTCCGAGCCGGCGACGAAGAAGGCGATGATGAAATCGTCGAAGCTGAAGGTGAACGCCAGCAGGAACCCGGCGAGGATCGCCGGGGCGATCTGCGGCAGGGTCACCCGGCGGAAGGTTTCCAGCGGCGGCGCGTAGAGGTCGGCGGAAGCCTCCAGCAGGGCCTGGTCCAAAGCCTCGACGCGGGTGCGGACAATCACCATCACCAGCGCCATGGTGAACAGCGAGTGCGCCGCGATCACCGTGAACAACCCCATGCGCAGGCGCGGCAGGCCGGCGCCCAGCAGCAGGTCGAGCAGCGGATTGACCGCTTCGAACAGGCTGATGAAGGCGATCAGGGTGGCGATGCCGATGACGATGCCGGGGATGATGATCGCGCAGTAGGTCATGGCGTCGAAGAACAGCCGCACACGCTTGCCCGCCCGCTGCAGGCCGAACACCGCCAGGGTGCCGAACAGGGTGGCGATCACCGCCGAGCTGAAGGCGATCAGCGCGCTGGTACCCAGGGCCTCCATGATGAAGGGATTGCCGAAGGCACGGCCGAACCACTGGGTCGAGCAGCATTCGAAGGACAGCCCGCTGCGCCCGGCGTTGAAGGAGAACAGCACGATCAGCGCGATGGGCGCATAGAGGAACAGGTAGAGCGAGGTGGAATAGCTGCGCAGCCACATCAGAGCATCCCCTCCGTGCCGCGCTTGCCGTAGCGCGCCACCAGCTTCAGGTAGAGGGCGATGATGGCCAGCATCATCGCCACCAGGGTCATGGCCACCGCGCTGCCGAAGGGCCAGTTGCGCGACTGCAGGAACAGGTCGACCAGGGCGTTGCCGACGAAGAACACCTTGCCGCCACCGAGGATGGCCGGGATCAGGAACTCGCCCATGAGCAGGATGAACACCAGCATGGCGCCGGTGATGACGCCGGGGGCCGAGAGCGGCAGGGTCACCCGGCGGAAGGTCTCGAAGGCGCTGGCGCCGAGGTCGGAGGAAGCCTCCAGCAGGCGCTTGTCGAGCTTCTCCAGGCTGACGTAGATGGGGAACACCATCAGCGGCAGGTAGCCGTAGACGATGCCGATCAGCACCGCGGTGGGCGTGTTGATCAGCCGCACGTCATCGAGCCCGACCATGGCCAGCAGCGCCGGGATGCCCTTGCCGCCGAGGATGAAGATCCAGGCGTAGGTGCGGATCAGGAAGCTGGTCCAGAACGGCACTATCACCAGGGTCAGCAGCAGGGAGCGGCTGCGCTGCACCTTCACCGCCAGGAAGTAGGCCAGCGGGTAGGCCGCCAGCAGGCACACCAGGGTGCCGAGCGGCGCCAGCAGCAGGGTGTTGTAGAAGGCCTTGGCCCGCGAGCCCAGGTTCAGGTAGTTCTCCAGGGTCAGCGCGGCGCTGTAGCCCCCCACCGGGCTGCGCTCGCCGAGGCTGAAGACCAGGATGATCACCAGCGGCAGCAGGAGCAGCAGCAGGAACCACAGGGTGGACGGCAACAGCAGGAGCAGCGTGACGCGCCGGCCGAGGCTGCGGCTTTCGGCGGGCGCGGCCTGGGCCGCATCGGCCGGCGCGGAGGCGCTGAGGGCGATGTTCATGGGTGATTCCTTTAATCGCACGGAGCCGCTCTCCCCCTCTCCCTTCAGGGAGAGGGCCGGGGAGAGGGCTTGCGCGCTCCCCGGCCCCACCTCTGCGGAAGGGGGCGCTCGATCAGGCCGCCTTGAAGCGCGCCATCAGCTCAGCCCGCGCCGGGCTGGTGAGCGTGGCCGCCGCGCCGAACTCCAGGGCGCTGAGCAGGTCCGCCGCCGGATACATGATCGGGTCTTCGAGCATGGACTTGGGCAGCAGGGCATCCACCCGCTTGTCGCCGCTGGGATAGCCGTGGGCCTCCACCTCGCGCTTGTTCACCTTGGGGTCGAGCAGGAAATTGATCAACGCATAGGCCGCATCCGGCCGCTCGGCGCTCTTCGGAATGGCGAAGAAGTCGCTCCAGATCTCGCCGCCCTCGCGGCCCAGCACGTACTGCATCTGCGGCAGGTCGCGGTGCAGCTGCGAGGCGTCGCCGGTCCAGCACATGGCCATCCAGGCATCGCCGTTGCGCATCGACGGCTGGTAGTCGGAGTTGATGGCGAAGAGGTGCGGCTTGACCTCCAGCAGCAGTTTCTCGGCATCGGCCAGTTCCTTCGGGTCGATGGAGTTGAAGCTGTAGCCGAAGGATTTCAGCGCGTTGCCGATCACCGTCAGCTGGTAGTCATGGACCATCACCCGGCCGGTGGCATCGCCCTTGGCCAGGGCCCAGAACTCCTTCCAGGTGGTGGGCTGGGCCTTGATCTTCTGGCTGTCGTAGACGAAGCCGGTGGTGCCCCAGTCCTTGGGCACGGCATAGGTCTTGCCGTTGATCACGCCCTGTTCCATGAAGCGTTTTTCATAGGAGGCCGGGTCGAAGTTGGGGATGCGCGACAGGTCCAGCGGCTCGATCAGGCCCAGTTCGGCATAGGTGCTGATGGTGTAGTTGGTGGGCACGAAGACATCCCAGCCACTGCCGCCGGCCTGGAGCTTGGCGAGCATCTCCTCGTTGGAGCCGAACACGTTCATCTGCACCTGGGCGCCGGTCTGCTCGGCGAAGGCGGCGAAATTCTCGGCATTGTGGTAGTTCGGCCAGGTGGCCAGCACCACGCGGTCGCCGATGGAGCCCTTCTCGGCGGCGAAAGCCCGGTTGCCGGTGAGCAGGCCCGGCATATTGGCAGCCATCACCGCCATGGCCAGGCCGAGGCCGGTACGGCCAAGGAACTCGCGACGGCTGATGGAGCCGTTCTGCCAACTGCGCAGTTGCTTGATGAAGTCTTTCCGATCCATTGCGTGTTACCCCGCCTGTGGAGTGTTGGTGATTTCCGTTCCGTACTGCTTCTCTACAACGTCATCGCAAGGCCGCTGGCCTGGTCCCAGCCGATGCGCACCGGCGAGCCATGTTCGAACGCCGAGCGTTCGTGCTGGCCATGGCGCGGCACCCGCACGCAGACAATGCCGAAGGGCTCGGTGCGCACCCGGTACTCGGTGAGGTTGCCCAGGTAGATGCGGTCCACCACCTCGCCGGGGAGGCTGATCTCGCGGGGCAGCGTCTCGCTGCCTGCACCGATGGCGATCAGCTCCGGGCGCACCGCGATGCAGCCCGGCTCGGCGGCCTTCAGCGCCGGCCCGGTGGGTGTCTGCGGGCTGGCCAGTTGCAGGCCGTGGGTGGTTTCCAGCAGGACGCGGCCATCCTCGATGCGCCGCACCGTGCCGTCGAACAGGTTGGACTCGCCGATGAAGTCGGCCACGTAGCGGCTCGCCGGGGTTTCGTAGAGCTGCTCGGGGCTGGCGCTCTGGAGGATCTGGCCATCCTGCATGACGCTGATGCTGTCGCTCATGGACAACGCCTCTTCCTGGTCATGGGTGACCAGCACGAAGGTGATGCCCACCTCGCGCTGCAGGCGCAGCAGTTCGGACTGCATTTCCTTGCGCAGCTTGCGGTCCAGGGCTGCCAGGGGCTCGTCCAGCAGCAGCACCGTGGGCTTGTTGACCAGGGCGCGGGCCAGGGCCACCCGTTGCTGTTGGCCGCCGGAGAGTTCATGGGGCTTGCGCTGGCCGAAGCCGGACAGCCGCACCATCTCCAGCGCCCCGTCGGCCAGGCGGCGCTGCGCAGCGCGGTCCGGGCGCGATGGGTGGTAGCGCAGGCCGTAGGCAATGTTCTCCGCCACCGTCAGGTGCGGGAACAGTGCATAACTCTGGAACACCATGTTCACCGGCCGCTGGTGCGCCGGCACCCCGGCCACCGGGCGTCCGGCCAGGAGCACCTCGCCGGCGCTGGGCTGCTCGAAGCCGGCGATCATCCGCAGGGTGGTGGTCTTGCCGCAGCCGGAACTGCCGAGGAAGGAATGGAAGGAACCGCGCCGCACCCTGAAGTTCAGGCCGTTGACCGCCGTGACCGCGCCATAGCGCTTGACCACATGGCGGAACTCGATATCGAAGAACTCGCTCGCATCGTCCACGGCCGGCCCCTTTTGGCAGCTGCTCCAGGCATGTGGCAACAGGCTAGCGATGGCGGTTTTCGGCTGTATATATCCCTCCGGGGATAGGCGCGCCCTCCACAGAAACTGTGGAATCCATTGTGGATAAGTTATGGATGATGGGCTGCGGGCTATGCGCGGCGGGGGTTTGGGGTGGGTGGTTGGATTTTGAGCACCAGCTCACCCGCGTGACGCATTCCCTTGTAGGGGCGAATTCATTCGCCAAGCAGACCGCAGGTCTGCCCTGCAAGGCCAGGGGACAGCTGCGCTGTCCTTGGCGAATGAATTCGCCCCTACAGAAATGCAACGAATCGCCCGCACCACTGCCCACAAATTCTGTGCAGATCACTGTGGATAAGTCGTGGGCACCTGCGCAGAACGCCGATGGTGCCTGGCTTGGTCAAGACTGCGCGGTTATTGATCAGCACCCTGTTAATCGCCAAAGGCGATAAAGCTAGACCGCTGTGCGCAGGGGCTCCGGCTCGTCCCGCTGGCCGCCCAGCTCCCGCACGAACAGGCCCAGCAGCTCCGACTGGCTGCCGATGCCGAGCTTGGCGTAGATGTTCTTGCGGTGGATCTTCACCGTCCCCGGGCTGATGGCCAGGTGTTCGGCCACCGAGGCGCTGGAATGGCCGCGCAGGAGCATCTGCACCACTTCCTGCTCGCGGGCCGTCAGCACGTGGGCGCCGAACTGGTCGAAGGCTTCGCGAATCTTGTAGTCCAGGTCCTGGGCCGGACGCGGGGCATGGGCGCGTGCCAGCTCCCAGGCTTCATTGACCACCTGGACCACCACCGGCTGGGCACAGTCCAGCAACTGCATCTCGTCGCGGCTGTAGGCCGGGCTGCAGGTACTGCGCATCAACGAGAGCACCGCCTTGGCGCCGTCGACCAGGTCGACGAAGAAGGCGATCTCCTCGGTCAGGCCGGTCTGCTGGTAGTAGGTGACGTAGTACTCGCCCAGATAGAAGTGGTCCGGGGCGAACTGACGCAGGCGCCAGAGACCCGGTGCCTGGTTACGGGTGCAGGCGAGGTAGAAGGGGTCGAGCAGGTAGGGGCCGACCTGGTAGTCCTCGACGTAGACATGGCGCTTGTCCGGCGGAAAAGTATCGAACAGTGCCAGGGGCCGGTGGTTCCCCTCGTAGACGAAGAGCACGAAGTGGTCGACATGGCAGATCTGCTGCAACCACTGGCTGAGGCCGAGCAGACGGGTCCGACCTGCCGGCAGGGCGAGCAGGTGGGCGACACCGGTGGTCCAGTGCTTGAGTTCCTTGTGGCGCATGTAGGAATTGCCTGAGGTTGGGCCGCGCTTCAATCACTATAGGCGTTCAGCAATTCGCACAAAAATGCAGGAAGTGCGCCAATATCCGGAATGCCCGACCGGCCGCTCTGGCACGGGGGTGCCTGCGCCCCGCCCTGCCCCATCCGGGCAGCCGCTGCCCTGGAAAGCGTCACCCAATGCCACAGGTAGGAGCCAGCTTGCTGGCGAACGGGGTGGCGCAAATTCGCGAGCAAGCTCGCTCCCACAGTCAGCAACCGAGCCCTGAAACGCTCTCAGCCCTTCTTCGCCTTCCCAAACCCCGGCGCCTTGCGCACCGACTTCACCTTGGGCTTCTCGCTGTCGATCCAGCGCCCCAGGGCCGCGCCCTTGCCAGCGCCAGCCTGGGGTTCCTTGGGCTTCTTGGGTTTCTTCGGCTTCTTGATCACCTGCCCAGTGGCGTCGGTCATGGGGACGCGGTGATCGGGGATGAAGTCCGGCTCCTCGCGGCGCTGGATGGTCTGGCGGATCAGCATCTCGATGGCGGCAAGCAGTTGCACCTCGTCGGCGCAGACCAAGGATACCGCCTCGCCGCTGGCGCCGGCGCGGCCGGTACGGCCGATGCGGTGCACGTAGTCCTCGGCGACTATGGGCAGGTCGAAGTTGACCACCAGCGGCAGGTCGTCGATATCCAGGCCACGGGCCGCCACATCGGTGGCGACCAGGATCTGCACCTCGCCCGCCTTGAAGCGTTGCAGGGCACGCAGCCGCGACGGCTGCGGCTTGTCGCCGTGGATGGAGTCGGCGCTGACGCCACGGGCCTGCAACTCATCCACCAACTGGTCGACGCCCTTGCGGGTCTTGACGAACACCAGCACTTGCTCCCAGCCGCGGTCTTCCAGCAGATGCAGGAATAGCTCGCCCTTGCGCTTCTTGTCCACCGGAATCAACCACTGGCGCACGCTCTTGGCCGCCGCGTTGCGCGGGCTGACTTCGATGGACAGCGGATCGCGCAAGAGCTCGCGGGCCATCTGGCGGATGGCGTCGGAGAAGGTGGCGGAGAACAGCAGGGTCTGCCGGCGCCTGGGCAGCGCGGCGAAGAGTTCGTCCAGCTCGCGGGCGAAGCCCAGGTCGAGCATGCGGTCGGCCTCGTCCAGCACCAGTACCTGGAGCTGGTTGAACTTCACCGCGTTCTGCCGATAGAGGTCGAGCAGGCGGCCGGGGGTGGCGACCAGTATGTCGATGCCCTTGCGCAGCCGCATCATCTGCGGATTGATGCTGACGCCGCCGTAGACCGCGTAGTTGCGCAGCGGCAGGTGCTGGCCGTAGACGCGGAAGCTCTCGTTGACCTGCTCGGCCAGTTCGCGGGTGGGCACCAGCACCAGCGCGCGCACCGAATTGCTGGCCACCTGCGGGCCTTCCTGGGTCAGCTTCTGCAGCAGCGGCAGGGCGAAACCGGCGGTCTTGCCGGTGCCGGTCTGGGCCGCGGCCATCAGGTCGCGGCCCTTGAGCACGGCGGGAATCGCCTCGGCCTGCACCGGCGACGGGGTCTGGTAGCCGAGCGCCTCGGTGGCGCGCAGCAGGGGTTCGATCAGGCCGAGGGAAGCGAAGGTCATGGGGGCAGCCATAGTGTGCGGAAAAGCCGCGATTCTATCAGGCCGCCCGCCCCCGCCGTGATCAGCTGGTCTGCTCTTGCAGAGCTTCTGCCTTGGGCATCTTCTCTTCCTTGCGCTCGCGCCATTGCGGCAGGCCGATCAGCACCACGGCGCCGATGATCACCAGCATGGCCAGGCCTTCCTCGATGCCGATGCTTTCCCCGGCGAAGCCGATGCCCAGCAGCACCGCCACCACCGGATTGACGTAGGCGTAGCTGGTGGCCGCGGCCGGGCGCACGTTCTTCAGCAGGTAGAGATAGGAACTGAAGGCGATGATCGAGCCAAACACGATCAGGTAAGCCAGCGCGCCCCAGCCCGCCGGGGTGGGCGCCGCCACCATGCGCTCGCCGCTGAGCAGGCTGCCGGCCAGCAGGGCGAAACCACCGGCGAGCATTTCCACCGCGCTGGCCATGGGGCCGGCGGGCAGCTTGAGGTTCTTGCTCCACATGGAGCCGAACGACCAGGCCGCCGCGGCGAAGATGATCAGCGCCGCGCCCAGGGGACTGGCCTGGAGGTTGGAGCCGAGGTTGAGCAGGCCGATGCCCGCCAGCCCGAGGAGGATGCCGGCCCATTCCAGGCGGGTGGTGCGCTGGCCCCAGATCAGCCCGAACAGCAGGGCGAACAGCGGCACCGTGGCCACCGCCAGCGCCGCGACACCGGAGGCCACACCCAGGTCCTCGGCCAGGGTCACGCCGCCGTTGCCGCAGCTGAGCAGCAGGAAACCGATGGCGGCGGCGGACTTCCACTCCGGCCAGCTCGGGTTGGGCACGCCGCGCCAGCGGAGGAAGCCGTACATCAGCGCGCCGGCCACCACGAAGCGGATGCCGGCCATCAGCAGCGGAGGCCAGGATTCGACACCGATACGGATGGCGAGGTAGGTGGAACCCCAGATCAGGTAGAGCGCGATGAAGGCCCCGATGAGCAGGAGCGGTAAGCGACGGGCAGGCATGATCGGAACTCGACACAGGCAGGAATGAGGTGTCTATTCTAAGTAAGGCGATAAGCGCTAAATAAGGACGAAAACCTTATTCATGCTGCCTTTAACCTTGGAAAGAATTGTTTTCACCGGCTTCTGCCGTTGATTCGACAGAAGCCGATTTCGGAGGCCCCTGTGGACAAATACGACCGCCTGCTGCTTGCGGCGCTCATCGAGAATGGCCGCGCTTCATTCGCCGACCTGGCGCGCCGGGTCAACCTGTCGCCGCCGGCGGTGGCCGACCGGGTGGCCAAGCTGGAGGCCGCCGGCATCATCACCGGCTACCACGCCAGCGTGGACCTGGCGAAGGTGGGGCTGCCCATCGAATGCGTGATCGAATTGCGCATCACCGACCGCGACTACAAGCGCACCCAGGAAGCCCTGGAGAACATCCCCCAGCTCACCCTCTGCCACCGCGTCACCGGCGACGCCTGCCTGCTGATCAAGGCCGCCGTGGCCTCGATGCCGGAGCTGCAGGACCTGATCGACCAGATCGGCAAATACGGCGCCACCAAGACCTCGCTGATCCTCTCCACGCCCTTCGAGCAACGGATTCCCGGTGTGCTGCAGGAGCGCGGCAAGGTGGAGACGCTGAGGACGGTGAAGGGGTAGCTCAATCTGGTGGATAGAACAGCGCTATCCACCCTTGGATGGGCCTGCCGCAGGGTGGAAATCCACGAAGCGGATTTCCACCATCGATCCCATCAGGCGTCGCGATGTCGCCTGAGCGCCTCGGGAATCTTCGCCGCCGGCACCTTCTGCAGGCTGCAGAACAGCTGGTGCGACACCTTGCTTATGCCGTGCTTGTCCCGCAGTCGCCCGACCAGGTGCAAGGTGAGATTGGCCGCCATCTCGGCATCGGCCAGGGCACGGTGGGCCTTGCCGGTGTCCGGCAGGCGCGCCCAGGCATTGAGGGTGCCGAGCTTGTGGTTGGGCGCCTCGGGCAGCAAGCGGCGGGCGAGCAACAGGGAGCAGGCGAACGCCTGGCGGCGGGAGCGGCCGATGCGCGCCAGCTCGAAATCCCAGAACTTCTGGTCGAAGGAGGCGTTGTGCGCCAGCAGCGGCAGGTCGCCGATGAAGTCGGCGGCCTCGCCCATCACCTGCTCCGCCGGCGGCGCGTCGCGCAGCATGGCGGTGGTGATGCCGGTCAGGCCCTGGATGAAGGCGGGCACCGGGATGCCGGCGTTCATCAGGCTCTGGTAGCGGTCGACGATGCGTCCGCCCTCCAGGATGACGACGCCGATCTCGGTGGCGCGGCAGCTGTTGCCCGGCGTGATGCCGGTGGTTTCGAAGTCGATGACGGCGATGGGGTCCACGGGTGATTCCAGGTTGGCTCGGTCAGTTGCGCAGCAGCAGGCCGCCCTCTATGGGCTGGTAGCGGCTGGCGGCACGGATCAGGGATTGGGCGGTGAGGCCGGGTACGCCGTAGACCAGGGTTTCCACGCCATGGGCCTGGGCCACCCGTTCCAGCAGCAGGTCGAAATCGCCGTCGCCCGAGGCCAGCACCACCAGATCCACCCGGGGCGCGGCGTCGAGCACGTCGATGGTGATGCCGACATCCCAATCGCCCTTGGCCGAGCCGTCGCTGCGCTGGATGAAGGGCTTGAGCTTCACGGTGAAACCCAGGTTGCGGAGGATCTGCTGGAACTGCTGCTGGCGCGGGTCGCCCCGATCGATGGCGTAGGCGTTGGCTTCGACTATGTCGCCCTCGGCGCTGACGCTCTGCCAGAAGGCGCTGTAGTGGAAGTGGCAGCCATAGGTGTGGCGCACCGTGTAGTAGAGGTTCTGCACGTCGGCGAATACTGCGATCTTCTTCAACGCGGCTCCTCGGTAGCTGGCTGGCGGCGACTGGTTAAGGGTAGATTGCGGCCAGTATGCCAGCCTCGGGGAATGGAAAGTGGATAGGACCCTGCAGAAGTCGCCTGGTGCCCTGCTGATCATCGACCAGCAGCAGGGAATCCAGCGCCTGGACAAGCCGCGCAACAATCCCGGCGCGGAGCGGTGCATCGCCACCCTGCTCGACCACTGGCGCAAGGCCGGTTGGCCGCTGGTGCATATCCGCCATATCTCCCGCGAAGCGGATTCGGTCTTCGCCCCTGGCCAGCCGGGGGCACTGTTCCAGCCGTCCCTGGCGCCCCGGGAACGTGAGCAGGTGCTGGAGAAGAATGTCCCCGACGCCTTCATCAACAGCGGCCTGGAACGCTGGTTGCGGGTGCGCGGCCTGGACGCGGTGGTGATAGTGGGCGTGGCCAGCGAGAACTCGGTGGAGGCCACCGCGCGCAGTGCCGGCAACCTGGGTTTCGCCACCACTGTGGTGGAGGACGCCTGCTACACCTTCGCCAAGCCCGACTTCGCCGGCCGTCCGCGCAGCGCCGAGGAGGTGCACGACATGGCCATGGCCAACCTGCAGGGGGAATACGCCAGGGTGTTGCGGGCGGATGAGTTGCTGGCGGCCTGGCCGACACCCTGAAAGCGGACGTCTATAGTTGCAGCTGACCCCGCGAGCTTTGACAAGGGGACGACGCCGCGACCCACCGCATGGGTCTGTTGCAGGGAGCAAGGCGCTCGCCATGGCAGGCGGCGCCGTCTGGCAGTCACTCCAGCGCAGGCCGTGCCCCAGGCAACTCTGCAATGCGCGCTCATGGATGCTGCCTGCTTGCCCTGCTGCTGCTCTCCGCTCCCTGCCAGGCCGAGGCACGCCTGGTGTTCAGTGCCTTTCCGGACCAGGGCCTGCCCCTGTTCCAGATCTGCAAGCGCATCATGGAGGAAGCCTACGGGGCGCTCGGCATCCGCATCGAAACCCGCGCCGCGCCGGCCGCGCGCGCCCTGCAGTACGCCGAGCGCGGCCTGAACGACGGTGAACTCTGCCGCACCAGCCTGATCGCCGAACAGCGCAGCGACCTGCTGCTGATCCGCACGCCGCTGTTCGAGTCCCATGCCGTGGCTTTCGCCAGCCGCCCGCTGCAGTTGCACGGCTGGTCCAGCCTCAAGCCCTACCTGGTGGGCTTCGAGCGCGGCAAGGCCGCCCTGGAATTACGCCTGAAGGGCGTCCGGCAGTCACCGTCCAATGGCGTGGAGAACGGCATGCGCAAGCTGGCCGGCGGTCGGGTGGACGTGCATGTGGAGGACTACTACTCGGGGATGTGCATACTGCGCCAGAGCGGCATGCGCGGCGTCCAGCCGCTGCACCCGGTGCTGGAGCGATTCTCCATGCACCACTACCTCAACCCGCGTCATCGCGAGCTGGCACCGCGCCTGGAGGAGGTCCTGCAGCACATGGCGAGGAGCGGCCGTCTTCGGGAAATCGAGCGGCAGGTACTGCACGACGCCGGACTGGATGACCTCAGCCCGCCTTGAAGAGGACTATCATGGCGCTCCCGTCCCGGCTCCCGGGTGCTGCACTACCATTGCGCTTGAGCCGACCTTTGGAGGCGGCCACGGCTTGGGCTAAAGTGCCCAAGACTGACTGCCGCAAGATGTGAATGCCTGCCGATGAATCCCTTAGAGCTGCTGCGTGCCTCCTGGTACTTCTTTTCCCGCAATGCGGGCGAAATCGCCCTGCTCTGCCTGCCGACCATCCTGATCGAGGCCATTTCCCAGCAGGGCCTGATCGCCTGGCTCGGCCCGGACAAGTCCCAGGGCGCGTCCATCGTGGTCAGCATGCTGTTCTATCCCGTCTATGTCGGCTCGCTGATCATCTTCGTCGACAGCCGCAGCCACCGCATCCGCCTCAAGCCACGCCAGGTGCTGGAAATGGCGTTGGCGCGCTGGCCCGCCTTCGCCGTGCTCGCGGCCATCAGCACCCTGCTGATCATGGTCGGCGCCTGGATGCTGATCCTTCCCGGCCTCTACGTGATGATCAAACTGGCCTTCGCCGAGTACCTGCTGGTGCTGGAAGGACGGGCGCCGCTGGACGCCATCAAGGAAAGCTTCGCCCTCACCAACGGGCACTTCTGGACCATCCTGGCCTGCGTGCTGATGGTGATGGGACCGATCTGGCTGGTGGACTGGTTCGCCTACCGCGAGCTGGGGGAGAACCCCGACCCGGTAGGCACCGTCGTGCTGGAGACCTTCAACAGCTTCTTCCAGCTGTTCGTCAGCATCGCCCTGTACCGGATGTTCACCCTGGTGACCGAACAGGCGACCGAGCAGTGAGATCGGTCCGGGGCGCTCGAAGGACCTGATGCCAGGTCCGGACCGAGGCCGCGCTGGATGCCGGCGGCAAGGGCGACGGCGCACCCGGCCCGCGACCGGAATACGGCGAGCCCTACTACGGCTGTTTCGTCCGCGCCCCGGACTGGCACAAGATCGAGGCGGCCTTCAGGGATCCGGCGCGAGGATTACGCACTCCAGGTCGAGCCCCACGCCCACTGAGCACCGGGCCGATGGCGCCTTGTGTATCAATCCTGCAATTCGTTGTGGGTGCCATCGCAGCAAGGCGGCGAATGGCTGTGCTTGCAGCCACACAGGTACAGGGTCTCGCTGACCTCTGCATGGAACTTGAGCGGAAACAGGCCCGTCCCCTTGTGCGAGCCATCGCAGAACGGCTGCTGCTGGCTGTGTCCACAGCGGCACCAGAAGTAGTCCTGCCCGGCCTCCACCTCAACCTCGTAGGGCCCCCGCTGCGCGATCAGCGCTTCACTGCTCACGGCGCTCCTCCCGGGCGCGCTTGGCTTGGGCCTCGGCGGCCGCTCGGGTATGCTCGCCCTCTTCCAGCATAGTTCCCGGCCCTCGCCGATGCCCCGAGTCCTGCGTTCCGTCCTGCTCAGCCTGTTGCTCCTCGCCCTTGGTCTGGTCGCCCTGGTCTATGCGCTTTCCTGGCATCCGGCGGCCCGCGAACCCGCCCCCCTGCAATGCCAGGCGGAAGCGCCGCAATTGCAGCCCGGCCAGGCGCTCAAGGTGATGACCTGGAACCTGCAGTACCTGGCCGGCAAGCGCTACGTCTTCTATTACGACCTGCCCGACCGCGAAGGCCCGGACGAACGCCCCACCGCCGAAGACCTGGCCTACAGCCTGGACGAGGTGGTTCGGGTGATACGCGAGGAACAACCGGACATCGTCAACCTGCAGGAACTGCACGAAGGCGCTCGGGCCACCGACTACCAGGATCAACTGGCCCTGCTCCAGGAGCGCCTGGCCGACGTCTACCCCTGCGCCAGCCAGGCCTTCTACTGGAAGGCCGCCTTCGTGCCCCACCCACGCATCCTCGGCAGCGTCGGCATGAAGCTGGCGACGCTGAGCCGCTTCCGCATCGAGCGCGCCGAACGTCTGCAACTGCCCCTGGAGGAAAACGACCCCATCAGCCGCCAGTTCGACAAGAAGCGCGCCCTGCTGGTGAGCTACCTGCCGATTCGCGGCGGCGGCCGCCTGGCGGCGATCAACACCCACCTCGACGCCCTGGCCGACGACCAGAAAACCCTCGAGCGCCAGGTGGCCATGACCCGCGGCCTGCTCGATCAGCTACAGGCCGAAGGCATGCCCTGGGTACTGGGCGGCGACTTCAGCCAGTTGCCCCCCGGCCAGTACGAGCGCCTGGCGGATGCGCAGCGTAGCCGCTACACCCCCGACGGCGAGCTGAAAACGCTCTGGAGCAGGTACCCGATGATCCCCAGCGTCGAGGAAGCCAGCGGCGCGCAGCGGGCCCAGTGGTTCACCCACTACCCCAACGACCCGCGGGTGAAAGGCCCTGACCGTACCCTCGACTACTTCTTCCACAGCCCCAACCTGACCCGCATCGAGGCCAGGGTGCGCCAGGACGATACCCTGCGCATCTCCGACCACTTGCCGCTGACGGCCAGGTTCTTCCTGCCGTCGGCGCATTGATGCACAGGGAGCACCTGTCCTGTGGGATTCCATGTCAATCGGCGCGTAGGGTGGAAATCCCTTTGAGGATTTCCACCTTCGGTGTCTTGCACGGCCTCGCTGGTGGATAGAAAAAGCGCTATCCCCCTACACGGCTGTAGGGGCGAATTCATTCGCCAAGCAGACCGAAGGTCTGCCCTTCCAGATTGCAGGGGCCGCTTCGCGTCCCTTGGCGATTGAAATCGCCCCCACAAAAGTGCGGTTCCTCCGCCTCACTTCCTCGGCTTGGCCCGCGCTGTCGGCTCGGCCACCAGCGGGTCGTCCGGCCAATAGTGCTTGGGGTAGCGCCCCTTCAAGTCCTTCTTCACCTCCGCATAGGTGTTGCGCCAGAAGCTGGCCAGGTCCTGGGTGACCTGCACCGGACGCTGGGCCGGGGACAGCAGGTGCAGCTTGACGCCCTGGCGGCCGCCGGCGATGCGCGGGGTTTCGGCCAGGCCGAAGAGCTCCTGCAGGCGCACGGCGAGCACCGGCATTTCCTCGCTGTAATCCAGGCGGATGCGCGAGCCGGAGGGAACTTCCAGGGTGCGTGGCGCCAGCTCGTCGAGGCGTTGCGGCAGCGGCCAGGGCAACAGGCCCTGGAGGATGCCGGCCAGGTCCAGGTTGGCGAAGTGGCTCAGGCGACTGACCTTGCCCAGCCAGGGTTGCAGCCAGTCTTCCAGGCTGGCCAGCAGGGCGGCGTCGGACAGGTCGGGCCATTCGCTGTCGCCCTTGTCGGCGAGGTCCAGCCGGCGCAACAGCGCCACCCGTGCCTGCCACTGGCGCAGCTCCGCCGTCCAGGGCAGCAGTTCCAGGCCCTTGCGCCGCACCAGGCCGAGCAGCGCCCGCGACCGGGCATCCTCGTCCAGGTCGGCCAGGGCCTCGCGGGCCAGCACTAGTTCGCCGACCCGCAGTTGGCGTTCGGCACGCAGCACGCCTTCGCGCTCGTCCCAGTCCAGCAGGTCCTGACGGCTCACCTGTTCCGCCAGCGCTCCTTCGAACAACGCCGGGTCGAGGTCGGCAGCCAGGTAGATGCGCTCCTCGCGCTGGCCCTGGCGGCTGCCCAGGTCGGCGATCACCAGCCAGGGCTCCTTCATCAGTGCGTCCGGTTCACCGAAGGTCGCCGCGCGGCCGTTCGCCAGGCGGTAGTCGGCACCACCTGCGCGGCGCTGCTGGGCGATGCGGTCCGGGTAGGCGAAGGCCAGCAGGCAGCCGAGCCAGCGCGGATGGTCCGGGTCGGCCACCGGCTCGCTGGCAGGGCCGCGCAGGTAGGAGCGGAACTGTCGCGCCAGCTGCCGGGCCCGCTGCACACCGCCACGGGCGCCGCGCACGGCCTTGTCTTCGCCGGCCAGCAGGGCCAGGCGGCTGTGCAGGTCGGCCCCGCCACCCCGCAGGATGTCGCGTTCGCCGAGCAATGCCGCGAGGTCGCAGGCCAGGGTGCCAAGGCCCAGGGCCTGGCCGCGCAGCAGCAGATGGGCGATACGCGGGTGGGCCGGCAGTTCGGCCATGGCCTGGCCGTGGCGGGTCAGGCTGCCGTCCTCGGCCAAGGCACCGAGGCGTTGCAGCAGGTCGCGGCCCTGGGCATAGGCCGCGGCCGGCGGCGGATCGAGCCAGGCCAGTTCGTTGGGGTCGGCCACGCCCCAGCGCGCCAGTTGCAGGGCCAGGCCGGCGAGGTCGGCCTGGAGGATTTCCGCGCTGCCGTGGGCGGCCAGCTGTTCATGCTGCGCCTCGGACCAGAGCCGGTAGCAGGCACCCGGCTGCAGGCGCCCGGCACGCCCGGCGCGCTGGGTGGCCGAAGCACGGGAAATGCGCTGGGTGTCCAGGCGGGTCATGCCGCTGGCGGGATCGAAGCGCGGCACCCGTTCCAGGCCGGCGTCCACCACCACGCGCACGCCATCGATGGTCAGGCTGGTCTCGGCGATGTTGGTGGCCAGCACCAGCTTGCGCTTGCCCACAGGGGCCGGCTCGATAGCGGCACGCTGGGCGGCCAGGTCGAGTTCGCCGTGCAGCGGACACAGCAGGATGTCGCCCCGCCCGTCCAGACGCTCGCCCAGTTGATCGGCGACACGACGGATCTCCGCCTGGCCGGGGAGGAACACCAGCAGGCTGCCGGGCTCGTCGACCAGGGCCTGGAGCACCGCCTGCACCACCCGGGGTTCCAGCGCCTCGCCCGGCTGGCTGGGCCGTCCCCAGCGTTGCTCGACGGGGAACATGCGCCCCGCGCTGCGCACCACCGGCGCGTCGCCCAGCAGGCGCGACAGGCGCTCGCCCTCCAGGGTGGCGGACATCAGCAGGACCTTCAGCGGCGGCTCGTCGCGCAGCAGGGCACGGCCGTTGAGGCAGAGGGCCAGGGCCAGGTCGGCATCCAGGCTGCGCTCGTGGAACTCATCGAAGATCACCAGGCCGACGCCTTCCAGCGCCGGGTCCTCCTGCAGGCGGCGGGCGAGGATGCCTTCGGTGACCACCTCGATGCGAGTACGGGGACCGACCCTGGACTCCAGGCGGATGCGGTAGCCGACGGTCTCGCCCACCGACTCGCCCAATTCGCTGGCCAGGCGCTCGGCGGCGGCGCGGGCGGCCAGGCGGCGCGGCTCGAGCATCAGGATGCCCTGCCCCGCCAGCCAGGGTTCGTCCAGCAGGGCCAGCGGCACCCGGGTGGTCTTGCCGGCGCCGGGCGGCGCCTCCAGCACGGCTTCGTGGCGGGATTGCAGGGCAGCCCGCAAGTCGGGCAGGACGGCATCTATGGGTAAGGGATTCATGGGCACTCCGGGCGGGCGCGCAAGTATAGCGGCGAACCGCCCTGTCCCAGGCGGGGTCTTACTTATAGCGGGCAGTTTTGAAACAACGACCTTGCTATAGTTGCGTACTTTCGATCAGGAGATGTTCATGCGCATGCCTTCCCGTTTGATTGGCGGCCTGGTTGCCGCCACCCTGCTCACCCAGCTCACCGCCTGCGGCACCCTCTTCTACCCGGATCGACGCGGCCAGATCGAAGGCAAGATCGATCCGGTGGTCGCCGGCCTCGATGCCATCGGCATCCTCTTCTACGTCATCCCCGGCCTGATCGCCTTCGCCGTCGACTTCGCCACGGGTGCCATCTACCTGCCCGAAGGCCAGAACGCCCAGGTAGCCCCCGAGAAACTCGAGGAAGCCATTGGCGCCGATGGCAAGGTGGACAACGCCCGCCTGAAGGCCATCATCGAGCACGAAACCGGACGCAGCCTGCCGCTGGACAATCCGCAACTGCTCCAGCACAGCGGCGACCTGCGGCAACTGGCCGCCTACGGCCTGCACCCGGCAGCCTGACGTGGACAATCCGGCCCGCCGCCCGGTACATCGCGGCCGGGCCCCTTCCCTGGCTCCTGACTTGCCTCCCTTGCGACCGGAGCCGGCATGACCTCCGCCCGACGACATGCGCAGCTGCTGCGCATGGCCACCCGCGCGTCCCTGACCGTCGCCATCATCCTGGTGATCGCCAAGGCGGTGGCCTGGGCCATGAGCGGCTCGGTCAGCCTGTTGGCGGGCCTGACCGACTCGCTGCTGGACAGCGCGGCCTCCTTCCTCAACCTGCTGGCGGTGCGCTATGCGCTGAAGCCGGCGGATGAAGACCACCGCTACGGCCACGGCAAGGCCGAATCCCTGGCGGGGCTGGCCCAGGCGCTGTTCATCGGGGTCAGCGCCGTGCTGGTGGCGACCCAGGCCTATGCGCGCCTGGTGGAGCCGCAACCGCTGGGCGCCGAGATGCTCGGCATCGGCGTGATGATCCTGTCGCTGCTGCTCACCGCCGGCCTGCTCGCACTGCAGCGCCGGGTGATCCGCGCCACCGGCTCCACCGCCATCCGCGCCGACGCCCTGCACTACCGCTCGGACCTGCTGCTCAACAGCGGCATCCTCCTGGCCCTGGTGCTGGCCAGCCTCGGCTGGCAACAGGCCGATGGCCTGTTCGGCCTGGGTATCGCCGCTTACATCCTCTGGAGCGCCTTCGGCATCGCCCGGGAATCGGTATCGGTGCTGATGGACGAGGAGCTGTCGCCGGAGATCAGCGCCGACATGCGACGCCTGGCCTGCGCGGTCCCCGGCGTGCTCGGTGCCCATGACCTGCGTACACGGATTTCCGGTACCCGCTGGTACGTGCAACTGCACCTGGAGCTGCCCGGCGAGCTGCCGCTGTCCCGCGCCCACGCGCTGTGTGAACAGGCGGCGGACGCCATCACCGCCCGCTATCCCCGTGCCGAAGTACTGGTGCATGCCGATCCCAGCGAAGTGGTGAAACGCGCCTAGCGCGCACCTTGCCGGCCCCGGTTCACAAATGGCGTCGCCCCCGCTGAAGTGCTTTTGCGGGAAATAAAAAAGGGAGCCCCAAACTGCGGGGCCCCCTTCGGGAAATTCGTCCTGTGCTGGCGATTGTGTCGCCGCTTTCATCGCCTGCCTGATTGGGCAGCGCGGACCCGGGGGCCTGCTCGAACCGGTTGGATCGGCGGCGCCGACGCACCTGATTGGGCGGGTCGGGTGGACTTGCTGTCCGGGCCGTGAAACTGAGGGAAATCTTACGGTGAGGCGCGGGACGAATGATTGCGAAGATTGCTCATATTCACGCAACTTGCGCAATTAATCACTAAAGGAGCAGCATTAAACGCAATCACAAAGAAAGCGAGCAGCTCGCCATGGAAAAACTCGATCGCTACGACCTCAAGATCCTCGCCGAACTGCAGCGCGATGCGCGCATCTCCAACCAGGAGCTGGCCGAGCGCATCGGCCTGTCGCCCTCACCCTGCTCGCGGCGGGTCAAGCAGTTGGAAGATGACGGCTATATCGTCCGCCAGGTGGCCCTGCTGGACCGCAAGAAGCTCGGCCTCAGCCTCACCGCCTATGTGCTGATCGGCATGGACCGGCACACGCCGGAGCGCTTCGAGCACTTCCAGGAAGTGATCCGCCAGTGCCCGGAAGTGCTGGAGTGCAGCCTGGTCACCGGTATGGAGGCGGATTACCAGCTGAAGGTGGTGGTGCCAGACATGGACCATTACCAGCAGTTCCTGCTTGGCCAACTGACCCGCATCGAGGGCGTCACCAGCGTGCGCTCGAGCTTCGTCCTCAGCCAGGTGCTGAGCAGCACCGAGCTGCCGCTGGACCACCTGCGCAGCTGAATGGCCCTCGCGTGGGGGCCGGCATGGCGTATAATCGCCGCGCTTTGCTGTACCCTCCGCGCGGCCCCGCCCCATAAGAGCCTTCCGGCTCGCAGAACCACAAGCGCACCGCCCGCCTTCCGCCCGGCCCAACGGCCATGCGGGTGCAGCCTGTATTCAGCCCTCGAGGTATGCGATGAGCCCGGAAAAATTCGAAGAGTTGATGATGACGGCGATGATCGCCGCGCTGGTGGCCTTCATGGCCTTCATCGTCTGGGACCTGGCCAAGAAGTCCAAGGCCGGCCGCTTCGGCACCATGATCCTGTTCCTCGCCCTGGGCCTGGGCGTACTCGGTTTCGTGATCAAGACCCTGGTAATCGGCGGCCTCGAAGGGCTCTGAGCCCCTCCTCCCCGAGCCTACGCACAATCTCCCGGGCTCGCGAGCTAGAGCGAGATTGCCGGCAACGCCGTATCGCCGACGCGCAGCAGCCCGGGGCCGGCTCAAAGCTTGGCAGGGACCTCCCGATACTCGCCCAGCCCCAGCCCGTCGAGGCTCCAGGGGCCGATGCGCACCCGCACCAGGCGCAGGGTGGGCAACCCCACCGCTGCGGTCATGCGCCTGACCTGGCGGTTGCGCCCCTCGCGAATCACCAGTTCCAGCCAGGCCGTCGGCACGCTCTTGCGGAAACGCACCGGCGGATTCCGCTCCCAGAGTTGCGGTTCGTCCAGCAGCCGCGCCTCGGCCGGCAGGGTCGGCCCATCGTTCAGTTCGACGCCCTCGCGCAGTCGCTGCAACTGCCCTTCGCTGGGCTCACCTTCCACCTGCACCCAATAGGTCTTCGGCAGCTTGTGCTTCGGATCGGCGATGCGCGCCTGCAGGCGGCCGTCGTTGGTCAGCAGCAGCAGGCCTTCGCTGTCGCGGTCCAGCCGCCCGGCGGGGTAGATGCCGGGAATGGGGATGTAGTCCTTGAGCGTCGCGCGGCCCTCGCCGTCGCTGAACTGGGTCAGCACGTCGAAGGGCTTGTTGAACAGCAACAGGCGCGGCTCGGCGGGCGGCGCCTTGGGCACGCGGCGCGGCGCGGCGGTTCCGGGGCGACGAGAGGCGGGACGGGCGGGACGGGCGGGACGAGGTGGTCGCGACATGCCTGGAAACGGGTTGGCGGTCTGGGAATGGGAGAGGCATGCTAGGTTGACTGCCCCCCCGCCGCAAGAGAGAAGGACATGCCGCGCGCCTTACGCCCCACCTGGCTGATCAGCCTGATGACCCTCGCCGGCTATCACCGTTCGCCCTATCGGGGTCCGGTCTCGGGCAATTTCGACGGCCGTCGCTTCCGCAACCTCGAGCCCAAGGCCCACAAGGACCTGCGTGCCTTCCTGCGCTGGCAATTCAGTCGCGAGCAGCAGGCGGACTGGATCGACCAGCCGGGTCCGGCCGTGCCCCCCGAGGTGCCGGCGCGGGTGGAGGGCGACGAATTGCGCGTCACCTATATCAACCACGCTACCCTGCTGATCCAGCACCGTGGACTGAACATCCTCACCGACCCGGTCTGGTCGCAGCGGGTCAGTCCCTTCACCTTCGTCGGTCCGAAGCGCCACCATCCGCCAGGGCTCGAACTGGACCAGCTACCGCCCATCGACCTGATCCTGGTCAGCCACAACCACTACGACCACCTCGACCTGGAAAGCCTGCGCTCGCTGGTGGAGCGCTTCCCGCTGGCCACTGTGGTGTCCGGGCTGGGCAACGGGATGCTGATCCGCGAAGCCGGCTTCAAGCAGGTGGTGGAACTGGACTGGTGGCAGGAGCTCCCGCTGGATGGCGGCCTGAAACTGCATGCGGTACCGGTCCAGCACTGGTCGGCGCGGACCCGCAGCGATACCAACGAGACACTCTGGATGGGCTTCGTGATCGAATCGCCGGACGGCCCCTTCCTGTTTCCCGGAGATACCGGCCTGGGCCCGGAGTTCCGCCTGATCCGCGAGCGCTTCGGCCCGATGCGCTTTGCCGCGCTGCCCATCGGCGCCTATGCACCGCGCTGGTTCATGCGCGATAACCACATGAACCCGGACGATGCGGTGCAGGCCCACCAGCAACTGGAATCCCAATGCAGCCTGGCGATCCACTTCGGCACCTTCAACCTCACCGACGAAGGCCAGTTCGCCCCGCCGCGGGACCTGGCCAAGGCCCTGGCCGACTGGCAGGTGGACGCCGACGCCTTCCGCGTGCCGACGCCGGGGTATCAGTGGCTGATCCCGCCTTTGACGCAGTGAAAATGGGGCCGCATCGCGCGCCCCCCGCCACCGGCAGGAACCCTGTAGGGGCGAATTCATTCGCCAAGCAGGCCGAAGGTCTGCCCTGCGATCTCCCAAAGGACCGCGTTGCGCTCCCAGGCGAATGAATTCGCCCACACAGAAGCCCCGCACGAAGCCGCTGTGCCAATCAGCGGAACGGCGGCTCGTCGAAGCTGCGCAGCTTGCGCGAGTGCAGGGCGTTCAACTGGTTACGCAACAGTTCGAGGGCGGCGACGCCGATGCGCAGGTGCTGGCTGACGGCGCGCTGGTAGAAGGCGCTGGCCGAGCCGGGCAGCTTGATTTCGCTGTGCAGCGGTTTGTCGGATACGCACAGCAAGGTGCCGTAGGGCACCCGCAGGCGGTAGCCCTGGGCCGCCACCGTGCCGCTTTCCATGTCCACCGCCACCGCTCGCGACAGGTTGATCAACGGCCGCTCCTGGGCCCAGCGCAGTTCCCAGTTGCGGTCGTCGTAGGTGAGCACGGTGCCGGTGCGCAGGCGGCGCTTGAGGTCTTCGCCGCGCTCGCCGGTGACCTGGGCAGCGGCTTCCTGCAGCGCCTGCTGCACCTCGGCCAGGGCCGGCAGCGGGATGTTCGGCGGCAGCACGCGGTCGAGGATGCCGTCGCGGCGCATGTAGGCGTGGGCCAGCACGTAGTCGCCGATGGTCTGCGACTGCCGCAGGCCGCCGCAGTGGCCGATCATCAGCCAGCAGTGCGGGCGCAGCACGGCCAGGTGGTCGGTGATGTTCTTGGCGTTGGACGGGCCGACACCGATGTTGACCAGGGTCACGCCATGGCCGTCGGTCGCGATCAGGTGGTAGGCCGGCATCTGGTAGCGGTGCCAGACTACGCCATCGATGATGGCCTGCATCTCGCCCTCGTCCATGCCCCGCTCCACCACCACGTTGCCCGGCAGCACCATGCGCACGAAGCGCGGATCATCGCGGAGCTGGTCGAGGCCATGGCGGATGAACTGGTCGACGTAGCGGTGATAGTTGGTCAACAGGATCCAGGGCTGCACGTGGCGCCAGTCGCTGCCGGTGTAATGGACCAGCCGGCGCAGGGAAAAATCCACCCGGGCGGCGTCGAACAGCGCCAGCGGCAGCGGGTCGGCGTTCTCCCATTCGTAGAGGCCGTCAGCCACGCCATCGGTGGCGGCGGACAGGTCGGTGCTGGGGAACACCCGCGCCAGTTCGGCAGCGGTCACCCCGGAGCCGGCCAGCTCCTCGCCATGCTCGACGACATAGGGGTAGGGAATGTTCTGCGGGCTGATGCCCACCTCCACCTGCACGGTGAAGTCATGCATCAGCGGCCGCAGCTGCTCCAGCAGGTAAGTACGAAAGGCATCCGGATGGGTGACGGTGACGCAGTAGTTGCCCGGCACCTGGATCTTGGCGAAGGCGCGGGTGGTGGACGGCACCTCGCCCTGGCAACGGTAGGTGATGCGCAGCAGCGGGTAGCGGAACAGCGCGCGCTGTCCGGCGTCCGGCTCGATGCGTTCCTTGATGTAGCGCTTCAGCGCCTGACTGAGGGCACCAGTGGCCTGCCGGTGTAGCTCGGCGAGGCGATCGACGGCTTCCTCGGCGGTTTCGGCAATCACAAAATCGGTCGGTTCGAGGCTCACGGTCGGCATCCTGTCTGTTCACAGTGTCCTTATCTTGCCTGCTAAATAGGCAAGCGGCATAGCCGATCCCAAGGTCTTCCCAACTCCGCAGGGCGGATGCCGATCTCCGGAGATACGCAGGGGTGCGCGCTTTGCCGTTCAGGCACAGCGGGAGGCATGGACAGCTCGCATTCCTGCTGGATCTGCCATGGTTCCATCCTCACGGATGCGGGGAACACAGCACTGGGAGTGCTGCGGGAATCATCGGCCACGGTTCATCCCCGCTAGCGCGGGGAATACAATGCCGGCGCCCCGACCATCCGCAAGCGCCTCGGTTCATCCCCGCTGGCGCGGGGAACACGTCCTGACCACCTTCATGTCGGGCGTCGGCGCCGGTTCATCCCCGCTGGCGCGGGGAACACGTCAGGGCCAGAGCGATGGCGAAGGGCAGCTGCGGTTCATCCCCGCTGGCGCGGGGAACACACCTGCCCGCGCTGCCGCTGGGAGGCGATCAACCGGTTCATCCCCGCTGGCGCGGGGAACACCCGTCGTGGCAGGGCTCCAGGGCCTCAATCTCCGGTTCATCCCCGCTGGCGCGGGGAACACCTGTTCCCGCCCCATGAGTGCTACGTCGAGGTCGGTTCATCCCCGCTGGCGCGGGGAACACCCGCAGCTTGATCCGCTCTTGTGCCTCCAGCGCGGTTCATCCCCGCTGGCGCGGGGAACACAGCGTAGCGCCGCCGTCTATGCGTGCTGCCGGCGGTTCATCCCCGCTGGCGCGGGGAACACTTCGACGGCACGCTGAACTACAGCACCGGCGACGGTTCATCCCCGCTGGCGCGGGGAACACGAGGCCGAGGCGTGGGCGATGACCATGACCAGCGGTTCATCCCCGCTGGCGCGGGGAACACGAAGCGGAACGCCTGGCCGCGCAAATCTACAACGGTTCATCCCCGCTGGCGCGGGGAACACATCAATTTCGAGAACTGTCAAGGCGGCGGCATCGGTTCATCCCCGCTGGCGCGGGGAACACTTCTCGTTGAAGGCGTCGAACCCTTCGAGCGACGGTTCATCCCCGCTGGCGCGGGGAACACCTGGAGATCGACCTGCCCACCACCGGCTATAGCGGTTCATCCCCGCTGGCGCGGGGAACACGTCGCCCGGCCGGCGCCAGAACACCTCGCAGACGGTTCATCCCCGCTGGCGCGGGGAACACGCAATAACAAACTACAGACCAATGCGACGAACCGGTTCATCCCCGCTGGCGCGGGGAACACATCTTGTCTTGCATCACAGACCGAGAATCGATCGGTTCATCCCCGCTGGCGCGGGGAACACCTTTTTTTCACGGTCCGCCCGCGAATAACCTGAGGTTCATCCCCGCTGGCGCGGGGAACACGAAGGCGAATGCCTTTTCAGTGGTGGTCATGGCGGTTCATCCCCGCTGGCGCGGGGAACACCACCAGCTGGGCATACAGCGAGGACGCTGCTGCGGTTCATCCCCGCTGGCGCGGGGAACACTTCTGGCCAGTGGCCCGGCCCGTGCCCTGAGCCGGTTCATCCCCGCTGACGCGGGGAACACTGGGAGACCCCCGAAGCGTACCTGGAAGCATCCGGTTCATCCCCGCTGGCGCGGGGAACACGCGTCGTGGGCGTTCAGTAAGGGGGACGTCGGCGGTTCATCCCCGCTGGCGCGGGGAACACCGTGGGCTCTCGTCGACCGGCTGGTTGTCGGTCGGTTCATCCCCGCTGGCGCGGGGAACACACTTAGCGTAACCGGCTGTTCCTTAAAGGAAAAATCGGCCACTAAAAATCTACTAAATTTTCCTTGTTAAAGATCGGGGTTTTCCAGGGGGTGGAAAGCGACCAGATGGAGGCCGTCGAACTCCACCGGCAGGCGCCGATTGGGTCCCAGGGTCTGGAATTCGTAGCCAGACTCATGGTTGCTGGCCCAGGCCATCACCACATTGCCGTCTTCATGGCCCTCGCGCAGTTGCTCCCAGATCATTTCCCTAGTGCGCTTGGAAACATCACCGATATAAACTCCCGCGCGCACTTCCAACAACCAGATGGCCATACGTCCACGCAGGCGCGGTGGGACATTCTCGGTGACCACGACAAGGAAACTCATCACTGCGCCCTGTGCCCGGCCTCGCCGATGCTTTCCGGGTTTGGGATGGCTGGCGGTACCGACTCAGGCGGCGCTTCCGGCGGTGAAATACCGCCAGCGGCCAGTACTTCTTCGATGGTCGGGATAATCTTGCCCAGCAGTTTGCTGGAGCGGAACAGGTCGCGGCAGCCCAGGCGCACTTCCCGCTCGGGCTGTGGCGGAGCCTTGGCGGCTATGCGGAAAGCCAGCGGCACCACGGTCTCGAACTTGAACAGATCGGCGATATCGTAGACGAACGACAACGGCTTGCCGGTGTGGATAAAGCCCACCGCCGGCGCATAGCCCGCCGCCAGCACGGCCGCCTCGGTAATGCCGTACAGGCAGGAGGTGGCGGCAGACAGGCAGCGGTTGGGGATATCCGCTGCGTCCCACTCCTTGCGGTCATAGTTGCGTGCCCGCCACTCGACCCCGTACTGCTTGGCCAACAGCTTGTAGGTCTCGCGCACCCGCGCACCTTCGATACCACGCAATTGCTCGACGCTGCGCCGAGCCGGCGCCGGCTCCTGGAAACGCAGTTCGTACATCTTGCGCACCACCTTCAGGCGCAACTCGTCGTCCAGCGCCAGCTTGGCCTGGTAGAGCAGGCGATCCGCCCTCGCCCCGCCCGGCTGGCCGCTGGCGTATAGGCGCACGCCGGATTCCCCCACCCACACCAGCAGGGTGCCGACGGTGGATGCCAGGTGCACGGCAGCATGGGACACCCGCGTCCCCGGCTCGAGCATGATGCAGGCGACCGAGCCGACCGGGATATGCATGCGCACACCGGTCTTGTCGATCACCACGAAGGCACCGTCCTGCACGTCGATCTGCCCGTACTGGACGAAGATCATCGACACCCGATCCTTCATCGGCAGGGGCTTGAGTGGTGGCAGCATCAGCAGCGCACCACGCTGAGCAGACCACAACCAAAGGCTTTGGCCGGGCCTATGCCCGCTATCAGCGCCCGACTGAAGGTATCCAGGCTTTGCACCTGCAACACGCCTTCAAAGCAGGCCCGCTGTACACTGATGCGCCCTTCCCCTTTGCGGCTGGCCAGTACATCGCTGGCCGTCACCAGTGCAGCCTCGACGCTGAAACCATGCCGTTCGCCCTGCCTGCCCAGCCAAGCCAGTTGCTCGGCTTCGCCCACCAATCCATGGCGTTTCCCCCTGCGGGTGACGGTCGGATTGGCCTGCAGGCGGAAACGGTAGCGCCCGCCGCCTTCAACCCATTCCTCCAGCGCCAGTCGCTTGCTCTCGACGGGCCGCTGCAGATAGCTGGGCAACCCCTGCAGTACCGACCAATCAGCTTCGACGGCAGCCTGCACCAACACCACCGGGGTGGCCCAGGCGTTGCCGCCGGCCTCAAGCCGCCAGAGAAAGCGCGCCGGTGCGCTGTGCCCATCCACCACAAAGGCCCGCACCAGTGTCCGGTGCATTTCATAGGCGTCACCCAGATCACGGCGGGCCTGGGTACTCCGCGGATCAAGCGTCAGTCTGCTCAGGTGCATGCAGCACTCCCGATTTCACGAAACGTGGGCCAAAGCGTCGTTCGGCGAACGGCGCTACCGGTTGATCCAGACGAATGGCACCCTCTTCGTCATCCTCCAGCAGGCAGCGCAGGGGCTGCTCCCGATCGGCGCGCTGTGCCGCTGCCAGCCGCGGATAGCTGGCCAGGGCTCGCTCCAGCGGTAAAGGCAAAAAACCGTCCGCCAGCCATACCGGCAAGCCCGGCACAAAGCTCTTGCGCCCCAAGGCCAGAGGCCAGACTGGCGCACGCAATGCCTTATGGATAAGGGCCAGCAAGCTTTCATCCTCGCCTTCCAGGCCTACCAGAAAAGCCGCATCCGCCAGGTAGAAACGCGGGCTGACCACAGTGCGCCGCAGATCGGCTTTGCCGGTAGCAATCAGTACGCCGGTCGCGGTCTGGTAGTCGCGCATCGGCACACCTTCGCGATCGACCCGCACGCCCATCCGCAGAGCCGCCAGATCATCCACCGGTTCGCTGCGGTCACGCCCCAAGGCGGCACATACCAAGCCCAGTACCCCGGACTTGGACGGCTCCAGTTGCGTGTCACGCTCATCGAAACGGCTGGTGGTGCCCCAGGACTGCAACGGCCCTTGCAGGCGCATCAGCAGGGTGGCCATGTTCAGGCCTCCAGTCGGGCAGCAACCTGTTCGCGCACCCAGGTAGCCAGCTCGCCCAGGTTCGTCGCCCGCTTGCCCTTTTGCGCTGGCCAGGCATCGCTCAGATCGAGATAGGCCCACTGGTCACGGCCGTCGGCATACACCGTAGCCAACTGTTCTTCATGTCTGGCGAGCAGCTCGACCGACTGGCTGCTCAGCGATTTGTCCGCCCGCGGGCTCACCGGCTTTTCGAAAGCATTGGCCAGATTCAGCGGGCCGCCGTGGCGCAGGCAGACCCCGACAAAGCTGGGTAGGTTATGGGCGGCGAAGGTGTTCTGCTTACCCGTGGGAATCGCCCGCACCACAGCCTGAGTAAAGGCCTCCAAAGCCGACAGGGTCAGTTCACGATCCTGTTGCAGGTTACCCAGCAACTTGTGGGAATCGACCACGGCATAGCGGTATAGAGTCGCGGAATTGAATTCCACCTGACCGATCATCCCTGCGCCGGTCTCGTCCGCAGCCCCCTTGTCGTCAACCGCGGTGAAATAGTCGAACTCGCGCTCGACACGGTGGGTACTGATAGCGTGGGCCACCTGGCAGGCCGCGTCCTGGTTGACCTCCGGCATGTCAGCCAGCATTCGGCCGAACAGCGCCACATCCACCGCCTTGCCGCCATCAAGCAGGGCCTTGGCCTTTTTCACCACCTCGACCGGCGCGCTGGCCTTGGCTTCCTTCTTGCCCTTCTTCTCGCCCTCGGCGGCTGCACCAGCCAGCTCGTCCCAATGCTGCTCGATCAGTGCGGCGAAGCCGGCAATTTCCGCCTCGCCCAGAAACAGCAGATATTCGGTCTTGCCATCATCCTTGAGCTTGAGGCCGGCGGCGGCCAGGGCGGTTTCGATCTTGCCTTCCGCCTCGCGCGGATCACGGCCGACCAAGCGTTCCAGCAGCAAGGCCTTGAGCTTCTTGGTACGCACGCCACGGAACTCCGGCGCCACCAAGTCATGCTCCCGGGCGGTCAGGCGAATCGCACGCTTGAAGCACTGGCTGCTCACTCGCGCACGTCGATGACCGCCAAACAGGGCATCCTTCGGCGCCCCGGTGTCGTCACGGTTGAGGTTGGACGGGGCGAAGTTCTGGATCAGGTGGAATTCGATAAACAGACTCATGATGTCCCTCTCAATCGTTGGCCGATGCTGAAGCTTGTTCGTTAGAGGTGGCCGCCAGGGCCCGATAGAAGTCCCGCGCCCAGCGCTGCCGCACCGCATCGCGACGCTCAGGGTCGATTTGTGGCTCAAGCCAGACTCTCAGGTCTCGGAGCAAGACGCCGTAATCCAGCGGCTGGTCGCCCGCGGCCAGCAGACTGATCACCTGGCGCAGATAGACCGCCAGGTTCTCCGCATCGGCCCCCAGCAAGGCGACAAAGCGCTGCTCGATACTGGCGCTATCACGTTTGCGCATCAGTTCGCCCAGGCTTGTGGCCAGGCTCTTCGCAGCCTGCCTGGGATGCATGGCATAAAGGCCGGCCACCACATAAAGCGCCAGGCGCGAAGCATCCTGGGCATGCCGCTCAGCAGCAACGAAACGCTCGATATAGGGGTAGGCCGGGGCATAGGCGCCGGGAGCAAATCCCAGGCTGCGCCGCAGTACCGCCAAGGCTCCGCGATCGCGCTCATGCAAACGCTCCAGATGCGCAATGAAACTCTGCGCGTACTCGCTCATGCTCGGGCCTCCTTGGCGACGGCGGACAGGTTGTTTTCAGGGGGACGCAATGGATTTAGCCGAGCCAGCAGGCGCGGGTAGGCCTTGGCCTCGGCACGCAGAGCTTGTGGCGAACGCCCCAGGCCATCGAGGCTCACCTGCCAGGCAGCCTGTCCGGCAGCCAGCAGGGCCTGCCGCCATAAGGCTTCGGCCTCGTCGATATCACCGATGCCAAGCAAGCACATGACGCGCCCCAGTGAGCGCTCAGCGGAGGCGAAGAACAGCGCGGGCCCCGGACCAGTGTCGAACAGGCTGCGCGCCCTGGCCCAGGTGTCCTTGCTGCCAGGATCGGGCAGGGTTTCGGCAAGCATGCCTGCTGCGATCTTGCGGATATCTCCGAACAGCTCTTCCGCCAGGCGAACCTGTCGACGCAATTCGTTCGCACAATCCACAGAAGCCAGCAGAGCCACCGGCAAGCCGATGAACTCGTAGCGCCAGCGCAACAGCTTGGCCTGATCGCTGGCCAGGCCGGCCACCAGCAAAGGCTGTTCGCTGCTGCCCAGCAGAAACTGCAGGTTGGCTGCCCAGCCCAAGACTGCCGCCGGCTTGGCGGCCAGACCCTCGGCATCGGGCAGTAGCGCCGGTAGATCACGCCAGAAAGCTCGCCCTTCGGTGAAGCTCAGTCGAACCAGGCTATTGCTGCCAGCACGGTAACTGGCCATGGGATCGGGGGCCTGGACATCATCGGCCAGGGCGATACCGGCGGCGAAGCGTATCCACTGCACCTGCCCTTGTTCATTGGGCAATAGCAGTACGGCACGGGCCTGACGGGTGTAACGATCGTTGGGACCCGACGCCAGTTGCGGTTCACCACGCAGTTGCGCAACGCTCGGTGCCCCCTGTTCCCAGCAAGGCAGGTCCTCGTGACCGGCCTGAGTAGGCGAGTGCAACGCCAGGCAAAGACTCTGCGCCAATGAGGTGCCCAGGGGCATAACGGCGGCGGTGTTGGCCAAGGCCCCAGCCTTGTCGGAGTCACGTATGGTCTTGACCAAGCCACCCGGGGTGAACTGCAGGAAGCCCAGCAGGGTACGTATGGCATTGGCGGCCGAAGTCGACACGGGAAGCAGATCGCACGAGTGGTCGAATACCACCGGCGCATTGCCATTGGCGCTGGCCAGGGATATCTGTGTCCAGGGCTTTTGCTTGTCGCGGGTTTCCTCCGCCTCGGCCAGCGCGGCCACCTGCATAAAGGGGTGCTGCGGATGAAACAGCCAGAAGCGCTCGCGCCAATGCTCCAGATACTCACGAATGGCCTCGACCGGCAAACCATTCTGATGCCAGCGCGCCCTGTCGGCATCCGTCCAGCGCCCCTGAGTGTGGCTCAGCGCGCGATGGGTGATGGCCAGCAGCAGGCGGTACTGGGCAATCAGGCTGGGTGGTGCGGTTTCCGCCAGGGCACTGATCTCGCCGGCACGTTCGAACAGCTCCAGCAGGCCGAGATCACAGACACGCCCATCCTGCAGGCGCACCGGCAACCATGGCTCATCGAGCAGGTTGAAGCTCACACTCATTCCTTGTCCTCACTCCTTTGATAAACCAGGCCCAACTCATCATCCAGCTGAACCCTCAACCGGCCGATGTGCAAAAAGCCGTCCTCCAATTGCAGCGGTTTAAGATGACGCAACAACGGATGTTCAGAAAAAGCCCGAGGCGCATCCTCAGCCTGGACGTGCTTGACCAGCGCCTTGTGCGAAGTCTTGAGTTGGCGGGAATAAAGCGCTTGAGCCATGGCATCGGACAACAATTGCTCGGGATCGAATGCGGAACCATCGGGCGTCAGGCTCCAGCCACCCGCGACCTTATGCACCGGAACCAGGGTGATGGACTCCTCACCCAGGCGGGTGTAGTTGGGCAGGCCAAGGCCCTCCTCACCGTCTTCATATCCTCTGCATTTCTGCAAATAGGCATTCTGCGGCTCGTCATCCGGGTCGATCGCCACATTGATCGCCATCATTCGCTCGGTCTGACGTTTACCGATGTGACTGCCATAAGACTCATCTTCAATAAAGGCGCGATCATCTTCGGCAAGGTCGGCCGGCAACTCGTCATACCCATACACCGCCTGCACCAGGCGATCGATATCCTGTGGCAACTGCACTACGGATTCGCGCGACAGCAGCGCCCAGGTACGGCCGAGGATGTAGGGCTCGTAGACATATTCCCAGGCGGTGGTTTTCAGATCGGGCAGCCGCTCGGGGTCAAGACCGGCGACGAATAAGCGTGCTTCGGCATGGGCTGCCGGCCTTTGCCGCTGGTGGCGATGCAGACGACCGGCGCGCTGCAGGATCAGGTCGACCGGTGCCAGGTCGGTCAGCATGAAGTCGAAGTCGATATCCAGGCTCTGCTCGGCCACCTGGGTGGCGATCAGCAGGGCTTTGGCCGGCCGTTCGCCGCCCTGGCCGAAACTGGCCAGCACCTCCTGTTCCCCTTCGCCGCGCCGGTCGGCGGGGATGCGGGCATGGAACAGCAGCAGCTTCGCACTCGCGCCCAGTTGCTCTTTCAGCTTGAGATACAAAGCCTGGGCACGGTCCACGGTATTGACGATCAGCGCGCCGCAGCCGCCGAACTGCAAGCGCTCCAGCGCACAGGCGGCCAGGCTGTCGAGATTCTCGGCGACCGCCTGCAGGCTGATCGGTGGCAGAGGCCGTGATTCGCAGGTTGCGCCATGCAAACCTCGGCTATCAGCCAGTAGCAGGCGTGGGTAGGGCAAATCAGGGATCGTCTCATTGGCTACGCCCCAGGCACCTAGCAAGGAATCACGGCGCAGTTGGGGCAGGGTCGCGCTCATCAGCACCACCGAGCTGCCCATGGCTTTCAGCCAACGCAGGAGGGCTTCGATCAGGCCGCCGGTGTAGGTGTCATAAGCATGCACCTCATCGAGCACCACCACCCGGTTGCTCAAGCCCCAAAGGCGAACGAAGTGATGCTTGACGTTGAGCGCGGCGAACAGCGCCTGATCCACGGTGCCGACGCCGTAGGGCGAGAGCAGAGGGCGGCGGCGCTGGGAGAACCAGGCGGACGAGGCCACACTGTCTCCAGGCGAGCCATAAATGCCACGCAACGCTACGACCTGCTCGTTGAGCATCGCCCCGCCATGCACCAATTGCATATCCACGACTGCATCGCCGGCAAAGCTGCGCAGAAAGGTCAGGGCGCGACTGAACAGCGCATTGCCGGTGGCCTGGGTCGGCAGGGCGACATACAGGCCACGATGCTGGTTAGCCGCCTGCAAGCGCAGATGGGCGAGAAAGGCCAGCTCGGTCTTGCCCTCGCCCATGGGGGCCTCGACCAGCATCAAGGCCGGCCCCTGTACACCTTCGAGCAGACGATCGGCCTCGCGTTGCAAGGGCCGGGCGCTGAACTCAGGGCGCTGGACGATGCGCCCGACCAGGCGGTCGGCGTCGGCCGGCTCGTTCAGCAATGCGCGATAGTGCGACCAGCCGACTGCAGCCAGGGCCTTGTCCGCACGCACTCGCGCATCGGCGTAATGAGCGGCCAGCAGCTCATGGCGCTCCCCCAGGGGAAACCATTCGGGGTTGGAACCGATCCAGTCGGACACGCTGGTCAATCCAGCCAGCCATTGCACGGCCGACTGCGACAGAGCCTCGACCTGCGGCGCGCCTTGCGGCGCCAACACAGCCCAATAAGCATCGAAGATTTCCCGGCGTGCCTCTCCCCAGACAGGGGGTTCGAAGGGAGGCTTGGCGCGATTGAATTCAGCCTGGCTGAAGTTATAGCCATGGTGGGCACTGATGGCCTGCAGCACATGGCGTATCCATAACAGATGACCAATTCCCTGGCGCGGCAGGTGTTCCCACAGCAACGCGGCGCTGGCGCAGGCATGATCGGTGACGCTCAACGAACGAGCGGGAAAAGGCAAGCCCAAGGCCTCATCAGCCTGCCGCCCCTCGGGCCACTTGTCCTGGAAACCGGGAATGGCCTTGCCGAAATCATGCAGGCCTATGAGGCAGGCAATCCACCGCACCACATGCTGACGCTCCAGACCCAGGACCTGTGCTGCCCAATCGAGACTGCTTGCAGGTTCGCGCTGCAGGATGCATTCGGCCACCGCAGCCACATCCAGCAGGTGCGCCAGCACCCCATGGCCGAAGCCTTCGCCACTCTTGGCCCAAAGCCTGCGAGCCTGGCCAGACAGCTCCGAGAAGCGCGCCACTGTCGATGCCGTCATACGACGCTGTCTGCAGGCATTGCCCCGAGGCGGCCATTTAATGACTGGCGGGGTGCGCCGTGGCGATCCAGGCACAGAACGCACAAATCCATTTGAACCTTCCTATAACCAGATCAAGGATCAAGTCACCTGGCGCATCAAGGTGCCATCATTCCCAACAGAGGATCAAGCTAGACACGAAACTCCCAGGGATTGACCAGTGCCACTCCGGTAGGCGTGAAGTCCGCCAGATTGCGCGTGGCAACGGTCATGCCGTGCACCATCGCGGTGGCAGCGATCAGCGCATCACGCTCAGCCCGCGGATCGGGAACGTGCAGGCGGGCACAACATTGCGCCACAGTGGTATCGACCGGCAGGACCCGCCCGGCGAACCCGGGCAACACGTGCCCCTCCAGCCAGGTGCGCAGCATGGCTCCCTGGGCCGGGTCGCGGCGCTCGCTCAGCAACACCCCGGTCTCCAACTCCAGCACGGTGATCGCCGAGATGAACAACTGACCCGGTAGCAGAGTACGCGCCCAGGCGGTGAGGCTAGGGTCGGCCTTGCCGGCTTTCGCCTTGCGCAGTTCGGACACCACATTGGTATCGAGCACAAACATCAGGAGAAGTCCGCCGGACGCAACAGATTGCCAATTCGCGGCGCCTCGAACTCGATGTCCTCGACGCCCGGCATGGCCAGCAGATCAATGATGCTGCCGGCACCACCGGTCAGACGCTGGTACTCCTCAATGCTCAGCAGGACGTGGGCAGGCTTGCCACGATCGGTGATGAATACCGGACCATGCTCGGCAGCCCGCTTGGCGCCACTGGTGTCCTGATTGAACTCGCGACTACTGAGTATGGTTTGCATGCTCCACCTCTCGCCAAAATGTATAAACGTTTCTACATTCTAGATCGCTAATACCGACTGGCAACCTTTACCAATGCAGCTCTCGCCGCGTCTCAGCAGATTGCCCGTGCTTCGCCGTTCTTGCATCACCCCGCCGAACAGGGCGCTCCCGCCTTCGACGACAGGGTAAATGCAGGTGTTCCTACAACTGGTAACAGCTGCGCGAGGCTTGTAACGCGGGGAACATGCAGATCAAGCACATGAGTTCCCCCAAGGCGTTCTCAAAAGGAAAAATCGGTGGCTAAAAACCTGCCGATCTTTCCTTGTGAATAATCAGGACAAATGCGCCTCAGGCCAGATGCGGAGTGGAGCGCGCCACCAGCGCCTCTACGTCGACGCCGCGCGGCAAGGTGCCGTAGACCCGGCCGTGGCCTTCCAGGCGGCTGCCGATGAAGGCGTCGGCGACGGTGGCGTTGCCCGCTTCCAGCAGCAGCTTGGCCTGCAGGGCCACCGCCACGTCCTCGGTCAGCTGGCGGGCGCGGAACTGGATGTCGGCGGTGTCGGCGAAGCCCTTCTTCAGGTTGCCGATGAAGGCCGCCAGGCGCGCATCGCCATGGCCGTCGCCCAGCTCGGCGAAGAGCGCATCGAGCACGCCCGGCTCCTTCGACAGGGCGCGCAGCACGTCCAGGCACTGCACGTTGCCCGAGCCTTCCCAGGTGGAGTTCACCGGCGCCTCGCGGTAGAGGCGCGGTAGGATGGTGTCTTCCACGTAGCCGGCGCCGCCCAGGCACTCGGCGGCCTCGTTGATCATCGCCGGGGCGCGCTTGCAGATCCAGTACTTGCCCACGGCGGTGACCAGGCGGGCGAACTTGTCCTCCTGCTCGTCGTGGGCATTGTCCAGGGCGCGGCCCATGCGCATGGTCAGGGCCAGCGCGGCTTCGCTTTCCAGGGCCAGGTCGGCGAGCACGTTCTGCATCAGCGGCTGCTCGGCCAGCACCCGGCCGCCGACCTTGCGGTGGGCGCAGTGGTGCGCGGCCTGGGTCAGGGCCTGGCGCATCAGGGCGCTGGAGCCGATCATGCAGTCGAAGCGGGTCAGGGCCACCATCTCGATGATGGTGGGCACGCCACGGCCCTCCTCGCCGATCATCCAGGCCAGGGCGCCGCGATATTCCACCTCGCTGGAGGCGTTGGACCAGTTGCCCAGCTTGTTCTTCAGCCGCTGGATGTAGAACTGGTTGCGACTGCCGTCCGGACGGTGGCGCGGCAGCAGGAAACAGGACAGGCCCTTGTCGGTGTAGGCCAGGGTGAGGAAGGCATCGCACATGGGTGCCGAACAGAACCACTTGTGCCCCACCAGCTCGTAGGCCTGGCCCGGACCGGGAACGCCGATCGGATGGGCACGGGTGGTGTTGGCGCGGACATCGGTGCCGCCCTGCTTCTCGGTCATGGCCATGCCGATGGTGACGCCGGCCTTCTGCTCCATGGGTACATTGCGCGGGTCGTACTCGGTGGAAAGGATCTTCGGCAGCCATTTCCCGGCGATATCCGGCTGCAGGCGCAGCGCCGGCACGCTGGCGAAGGTCATGGTCAGCGGACAACCGGTGCCGGCCTCGGCCTGGCTGTGCAGGTAGCTCAGGCCGGCGCGGGCCACCTGGGCGCCAGCGCGGGGATCGGTCCAGGGCATGGAGGGAATGCCGTGTTCGATGGAAGCACGCATCAGCTCGTGGTAGGCCGGGTGGAATTCCACCAGGTCGATGCGGTGGCCGTAGCGGTCATGGCTCTTGAACACCGGCTTGTTCTCGTTGGCGAGGAAGCCCGCCGCCATCAGCGGACCGCCGGCCAAGGCGCCGTAGATATCGAGGCGCTGTTCCGCCCAGCCGCCCTGGTAGCGGCGCACCCACTCCTGCAGCGGCAGGTCGACGCGATAGAGGTTGGCGCCATCCAGTGGCGGCACCTGGTTGAAGACTTCGTGGGTTTCGGCGAACTCGTGCAGGCTCATCTCAGGTCTCCGGGGCAGGTTGGCTGGCGCCAAGGGCGCGCAGGCAGAAAGTGACGAGGTTGGCGCAGACGGCTTCGAGGTCGTCCGGCGCGTGATCGGCTTCACGCTGGGCGCGGGCCTGGGGCGACAGCGGGCCCACCAGGGATTCGGCGATGGCGCCGACCAGGCAGGCCGCGGTCAGGGGAATGGAGGGCACCTGGAACTCGCCGCTGGCCCGGCCTTCCTCCAGCAGGCGGCCGAACAGTTCGGCATAGGCCTCGCGGTAGCGCAGGCGCTGCTCGTCCACTTCAGGGTCCACCGGCTCGGCGATCAGGGCGAAGGCCAGGCGCCGGCTGTGCCAGGCACGGGCGGCGAACTGGCGCAGCCCCCTCGCCAGGCGTTCGGCGGCAGGGCCTTCGCCGCGCAGCACCTGGGCCAGGCTGTCCACTTCCTGCTGGCTGGCCCGGGCGAAGACCTCCGCCGCCAACTCCCCCTTGTTGCCGAAATGACGATAGAGACTGCCGGTGGCGATGCCGGCGTCCTCGGCCAGGGCCTGCATGGTCAGCGCGGCGAACCCGCCCTCCACCACCCGCTCGTGGGCGCAGGCCAGGATGCGGCCACGCAGCGCCTGGTCACGGTCGATTCGGGAAGCGGTAATGCGGTAGGCCATGATCTGAATCCTGGTTCACTTCTTTCAGTGAATCAGGATTCAGACTTTGCAGAAAGAGGGATACATGCCGCGAAAGGCGGCAGAACTGCCGCGAATGGGCTGTGGATTATCCTGTAGGGGCGAATTCATTCGCCGAGCAGGCCGAAGGCCTGCCCACCGGCTCAGCGCAAGGGTGGAAAGCCCTTTGGGGAATTCCACCATCAGTGTCTTGCACCGCCTCGCTGGTGGATAGAAAAGCGCTATCCACCCTACACGGCTGACATAGCGCCACCTTGTAAGAGCGAATTCATTCGCGAAACGGCCTGCCCAGTTGCTCAGCCCAGGGACTTCAGGCTCTGCTGCTGCCGGCACAGCAGCCAGTCGTGGAGCAACGCGCGCAACTCCTCGAATTTCACCGGCTTGGCCATGTAGTCGCTCATGCCCGCCGCCAGGCAGCGCTCGCGATCGCCACTGTGGCTGTGGGCGGTGATGGCCAGCACCGGCAGGTCGGCGCAACCGGGCATGGCACGCAGAGCGCGGCAGGTGGCGAAGCCGTCCATCACCGGCATCTGGCAGTCCAGCAGCACGGCGTCGATGGGCTCGCGGCGCAGTTGCTCCAGGGCTTCGGCACCGTTGTCCGCGGTGCGCACCCGGTAACCGAGCTTGAGCAGCATGCCGCGGGTCACCAACTGGTTGATGGCGTTGTCCTCCACCACCAGCACGGTGCACTGCTCCGGGCCGCGCAGGGGCTGGCCGCCGGGGCGACGCAGCGGTATGGCCGGTGCCTGGGCCGGCAGCACCAGGTTCAACGCCAGGGTGAAGGTACTGCCGCAGCCGGGCTGGGACTGGTGCGCCAGGCTGCCGCCGAGCAGTTCGACCAGCTGTTGGCTGAGGGCCAGGCCGATGCCCAGCCCCCCATACTCCCGGGTCATGGAGCCATCGAGCTGGAAGAAACGGCGATAGAGCCGGCCATCCGACGGTGTGGTGAAGCCGATACCGGTGTCCGTCACCTCGATGCTCAAGGCCAGGCTGCCGTCGACCGGTTCCTGGCCGCTGACCCGGAGGCCGACGCTGCCGCGACTGGTGAACTTGATGGCGTTGTCCAGCAGGTAACCGAGGGCCTGGGCCAGCTTGCCGGCGTCGCCTTCGAGGGTGTCCGGAAGCTTGTGGTCGAGTTCCAGTTCGAAGGTGAGGCCCTTCTCCATCGCCCGGGGTTCGTATTGCACCCGCAGGCTGTCCACCAGCCCGCGCAGGCTGAAGGGCTCGCGCCTGGGGTAAAGCTTGCCGGCCTGCAGTTCGGTCATGGCGAGGATATCGTTGACCAGCCGCATCATGTCCCGCGCCGAACTGGCGGCGGTGCGCTGGTACTGCTCCAGTTCGTCGTCCAGCGGCAGGGTCTGCATCAGTTCCAGCGAGCCGATCACGCCATTCATCGGGGTGCGCAGCTCGTGGGTGACGGTGGCGAGGAACTCATCCTTCAAGCGGTTGCTGTTGGCCAGTTCCTGGTTCAGCGCCTCCAGCTTGCGGCCGGCGTCCTGGAGGATGCGCGTGCGCTCCTCCTTCATGGCATTGATGCGGTCCGCCAGTGCCAGGGACAGCAGGCCCACCTCCAGTGCCGAACCGATCTGGCTGGCGTACATGGTGAAGAAGACGTTGGGCAGGTAGCCCAGCACCATTAGGGTATTGATCGCCCCGCCAAGGAGGAAGGCGCTCCAGGCGATGATGAAGTAGCGCGCCACGCGCATGCCGCGCAGCCAGGCGAGCACGCCGGCGGCGAAGATCACCACGGTAAAGATCAGCGCCAGGGAGGTGGCCAGGCGCAGCGCGAGGCCATAGCTGGCGGTCAGCGCCAGGACCATCGCCAGCCCGCCGAGGAACATCAGGCCGAGGAGTGCGCGGTCCATCCAGGGGCTGTGGTCGGCGGTGTGCAGGAAACTGCGGGAGAACTGGCAGCCGAACAGCGCCGCCGACCCGATCAGGAAGGGCGTGGCCGCATTGGCCCACCAGGGGTTGTCCGGCCAGAAGTACTGGATGCCGGCCCCGTTGACCGATATCTGATAGAACCCGAAGGAGGCGATATAGAGGATGTAGTAGAGATAACTGGTGTCGCGGACGCTGAGGTAGATGAACAGGTTGTAGATCAGCATCACCAGCAGCACGCCGTAGATGATGCCGAGCACATAGATGCGCCTCGGCTGCTCCTCGAGGAAGGCCTGGGGCGACCAGAGCGTCAGCGGTGCCTGGATCGAGCCCTCGCTCTGCAGGCGCAGGTAGACCCGTTGCGACTGGTTGGGCTGCAGGTCGATGGTGAAGACATAGTTGTTCTCCCGGATCTCCCGGCTGGAGAAGGGCAAGGCGTCGCCGGTACGCTGGACGAGCGCGTAGCCGCCCTGGCCGTCCGGCAGGTAGAGATCGAGGTGATCCAGTGGCGGGTAGGCCAGTTCCAGCAGCCACTTCTGCAAGCCACCCTTGCTGCGCGGGCGATAGTCCAGGTCGACGCGCAACCAGAACACCGAACGCGAATAGCCGGCGTTGAGCACGGCCTTTTCGTTGCGGCGAAAGCTGGACTCCAGGGCGGGAGAACTGATGTCTTCGATGCTCGCATCGCCGCGCACGTCTTCGAACACGTCCAGGTGCCGGCCCAGCGCAAGGCTGCGCAGCTGCTCGTCGAACTCCACGGCACTGGCCAGGCTCGCCGACAGGCAAAGGAACAGAAGGAGGACGATACGCATGCAGCCCCGCAATGGCCTATTGACCGCGTCCTGGAGCCCCACCTCCTTGTCTGACGCGCCACCCAGGGCCAGGTTGTTCGAAATGCGACCACTCTAGCACAGCGCAAGGCGGCTGAAAGCTGCACATTGCCATCACCCACGAACAGCTCTATCCCGGTACTTTCAACGCGGCGGACGGAAGGCAGCACGGCGGGCCTGAGGCAAAGCGCCGCCGGTGCGGCCCGGCGAGATGATTAGTGGTAAGCTCGCCGACCATGAAAACGACCAACTCTCGCCCCGTAGTCCTCTGCCTGTCCGGCCACGACCCCAGTGGTGGCGCCGGTCTCCAGGCGGATATCGAAGCCCTGATCGCGCAAGGCTGCCACGCCGCCCCGGCGGTGACCGCCCTGACCGTGCAGGATACCGTCAACGTTTCCGACTTCCGCGTGCTCGACCGCGAATGGGTGCTGGCCCAGGCCCGTGCCGTGATCGCCGACCTGCCGGTAGCCGCCGTCAAGCTGGGCATGCTCGGTTCGGTGGAGATGGTCGAGACCGTGCTGGAAATCATGCAGTCGCTGCCGGGCGTGCCGCTGGTCTGCGACCCGGTGCTGCGCGCCGGCGGCGGCGGCGCCCTGGGCAAGGACGAAGTGGGCTACGCCATCCGCGAACGCCTGCTGCCGGTGGCCGCCATCGCCACCCCGAACCTGCCGGAAGCGCGCATCCTCGCCGAACTGCCGGAAGGCACCCCGGACCAGTGTGCGGAAAAGCTCCTGCCCTTCTGCCGCAACCTGCTGATCACCGGCGGCCACGGCGACGAGACCGAAGTGCACAACCGCCTTTATACCCGCGACGGCGAACGCTTCACCTACACTTGCCAGCGCCTGCCCGGCAGCTACCACGGCTCGGGCTGCACCCTGGCCAGCGCCCTCTCCGGCCGCCTGGCCCTGGGCGAAGAACTGTCCAGCGCGGTGCGCACCGCCCTCGACTACACCTGGCGCACCCTGCGTGACGCCGAGCAACCCGGCCACGGCCAGTACGTGCCGCGCCGCCTGCCGCTGGACTTCTGCCAATGAAACTGCGCGGCCTCTATGCCATTACCGATAGTCAGCTGCTGGCCGGCGGCAAGTTGCTGCCCTACGTGGAGGCGGCCCTGAAGGGCGGCGCCAGGCTGCTGCAATACCGCGACAAGTCCAGCGACGAAGCTCGCCGCCTGCGGGAAGCGGAAGCCCTGATGGAACTTTGCACCCGCTACGGCGCCCAGCTGATCATCAACGACGACGCGGAACTGGCCGCGCGCCTGGGCGTCGGCCTGCACCTGGGCCAGAGCGACGGGTCCCTGGCAGCGGCCCGCGCCCTGCTCGGCCGCCAGGCCATCATCGGCGGCACCTGCCATGCCAGCCTCGACCTGGCCGACACCGCTATCAAGGAAGGCGCCAGCTACATCGCCTTCGGCCGCTTCTACAATTCCCAGACCAAGCCGGGGGCGCCCGCCGCCACCCTGGACCTGCTGGACCAGGCAAGGCAGCGCTTCCATGCGCCGATCGTCGCCATCGGCGGCGTGACCCTGGAAAACGCTCCCGAGCTGATCGCCCGTGGCGCCAGCATGGTGGCGGTGATCCACGCCCTGTTCGGCGCCGACTCGGCGGCCGAAGTGGAGCGCCGCGCCCGCGCCTTCAGCGCCCTGTTCGACGCAGCCTGACCCCGAATTCGCTTGTAAAGAGAGACCTGCCAATGTCCCGTTCCGAAACCCTGTTCGCCAACGCCCAGAAACACATCCCCGGCGGCGTCAACTCGCCGGTCCGCGCCTTCAAGAGCGTCGGCGGCACCCCGCTGTTCTTCAAGCACGCCGAAGGCGCCTACGTGACGGACGAGGACGACAAGCGTTACGTGGACTATGTCGGTTCCTGGGGCCCGATGATCCTCGGCCACAGCCACCCGGACGTACTGGGCGCGGTGCGCAAGCAACTGGAGCACGGCCTTTCCTACGGCGCGCCGACCGCGCTGGAAGTGGAAATGGCCGACCTGGTCTGCTCCCTGGTGCCGTCCATGGAGATGGTGCGCATGGTCAGCTCCGGCACCGAAGCCACCATGAGCGCCATCCGCCTGGCCCGTGGCTACACCGGCCGCGACAGCATCATCAAGTTCGAAGGCTGCTACCACGGTCACTCCGACTCCCTGCTGGTGAAAGCCGGTTCCGGCGCCCTGACCCTGGGCGTGCCCAGCTCCCCCGGCGTGCCCGCCGCCTTCGCCCAGCACACCCTGACCCTGCCGTTCAACGACATCGAGGCGGTGGAGAAGACCCTGGCCGGGGCGGGTGAGGAAGTCGCCTGCATCATCGTCGAGCCGGTGGCCGGCAACATGAACTGCGTGCCGCCGGCGCCGGGCTTCCTCGAAGGCCTGCGCAGCCTCTGCGACAAGCACGGCGTGGTGCTGATCTTCGACGAAGTGATGACCGGTTTCCGCGTCGCCCTCGGCGGTGCCCAGGCCCACTACGGCATCACCCCGGACCTCTCCACCTTCGGCAAGATCATCGGCGGCGGCATGCCGGTGGGCTGCTTCGGCGGCAAGCGCGAGATCATGTCGCACATCGCCCCGCTGGGCCCGGTCTACCAGGCCGGCACCCTGTCCGGCAACCCGCTGGCCATGGCCGCCGGCCTGACCACCCTGAAACTGATCAGCCGCCCGGGCTTCCACGCCGAGCTGACCGACTACACCACCCGCATGCTCGACGGCCTGCAACAGCGCGCCGATGCCGCCGGCATCCCCTTCGTCACCACCCAGGCGGGCGGCATGTTCGGCCTCTACTTCAGCGGCGCCGACGACATCGTCACCTTCCAGGACGTGATGGCCAGCGATGCTGAGCGCTTCAAGCGCTTCTTCCACCTGATGCTGGAAGGCGGCGTGTACCTGGCGCCGAGCGCCTATGAAGCGGGCTTCACCTCCATCGCCCACGGCGACGCGGAACTCGCGATCACCCTGGACGCCGCCGAGCGCGCCTTCGCCAAGCTCAAGCAGGCCTGATCCGGCCTTCGCCGGACCGGCTGTCCGGACCAGTGCTGCGCGCTGGCCGGGCAGCGGTGTCACACCACCTTTACGGCGAATGGCCGCGTTCCGCGCCCGTCCGTCGCGGCCTTCCCGCTTCCAGGCCGAGGCTCGAATGCAAACGAGGTAAAGGCTTTGTAAGATCGCCTCGGCTTATTTCATAATGTGGCTGTCGGCGCGTTTCTCGCCGGCCGGGCATGATGCCCGTACTGCTTCCGAGGCGCTGTGATCCCCATGAACCGCACCGGCCGCGCCCTGACGCTGGGCTGCCTGTTGCTCTTCCTGCCACTGCTGGCCAATGCCGGCGGCAACTCCCTGCTGATCCCCGCCACCGGCCGCTGCAACCTGAACAGCCTGCCGGAAAACCTCTCGGAAGCCCTTTCCGCCTGCCAACGGGCCGCCAAGGGCGGCGATGCCGAAGCCCAGTACGAACTCGGCGAGTTCTATTACGACGGCAAGCGCACGCCCCGCGATCTGGCCCAGGCCCTGCAATGGTTCGAACAGGCGTCCCTCAAGGGCCACGCCCAGGCCCAACTGCGCCTGGGCAACATGTTCTTCCGCGGCGAAGGCGTTCCGGCCAATAACGTGCAGGCCTACATAGTGCTGAAGATGGCCGCGGTGAACGGCTCGGACGAGGCAATGGACAGCGCCGACCTGGTGGCCGCGCAGATGCGTAGCGACGAACTGGAAATCGCCACCCAGGTGCTGGGGCAGATCTTCCGCAACTACCTGCTGGAACTGCAGGCCGCCGACGGCGGCTCGCCCTTCTCGCCGTTGCCGTAGCGGCCGTAGGCCGCAACTGGAAGCTGGAAGCTGGAAGCTGGAAGCTGGAAGCTGGAAGAGGTTTCGCTTCCAGCTTATGACTTCAAGCCTTCAGCTGTTTTTATCCGGCATCGGCATGGGGAAGGGCATCACGTTGCCGCCACCCTTGGCTTCGCTGATCTTCGGCGTGCCCAGGCGCTCCACTTCGTCGATGCGGATGATCGAGTGCATCGGCAGGAAGCTGCGCACCACACCTTCGAACTGGGCCTTGAGCTTTTCCTCGCTGGGATCGACCACCATCTGGGTACGCTCGCCGAAGACGAACTCCTCCACCTCGAGGAAGCCCCACAGATCGCTCTGGTAGATCTGCTTGGCATACATCTCGTACACCTGGCCCTGGTTGAAGAAGATCACCTTGTAGATGGGGTCGGACTTGCTCATGGCGGGTCGGCGGTCGTCGCAGCGGGATTTTCGGGGGCGCAGATCATAGCATAGCCGCCAGGCAGGCGGCGCTAGGAAGGCTGGGGGATGGCGACTATAATGCGCGGTTCTTCGAACCACCTGACTCCTAAGTGCATGGCCAAGAAGCTCTATATCGAAACCCACGGCTGCCAGATGAACGAGTACGACAGCTCGCGCATGGTCGACCTGCTCGGCGAACATCAGGCGCTGGAGGTCACCGAGCGTCCGGAAGAAGCCGACGTGATTCTGCTCAACACCTGCTCGATCCGCGAGAAGGCGCAGGAGAAGGTGTTTTCGCAACTTGGCCGGTGGCGCGAGCTGAAGCAGCAGAACCCGGAGCTGGTGATCGGCGTGGGCGGCTGCGTGGCCAGCCAGGAAGGCTCCGCCATCCGCGAGCGCGCGCCCTACGTGGACGTCGTATTCGGCCCGCAGACCCTGCACCGCCTGCCGGAAATGATCGACGCCGCGCGCATCACCCGCAAACCCCAGGTGGATATCAGCTTCCCCGAGATCGAGAAGTTCGACCGCCTGCCCGAGCCGCGGGTCGACGGCCCCAGCGCCTTCGTCTCGGTGATGGAAGGCTGCAGCAAGTACTGCACCTTCTGCGTGGTGCCCTACACCCGTGGCGAGGAAGTCAGCCGCCCCTTCGACGATGTGCTGGCCGAGGTCATCCACCTGGCCGAGAACGGCGTCCGTGAAGTGACCCTGCTGGGGCAGAACGTCAACGGCTACCGTGGCCTGACCCATGACGGCCGCATCGCCGACTTCGCCGAACTGATCCGCGTGGTCGCCGCCGTCGACGGCATCGACCGCATCCGCTACACCACCTCGCACCCGCTGGAGTTTTCCGACGCCCTGATCCAGGCCCACGCCGAAGTGCCGGAGCTGGTGAAGTTCGTCCACCTGCCGGTGCAGGCGGGCTCCGACCGCATCCTCGCGGCCATGAAGCGCAACCACACCGCGCTGGAATACAAGTCGCGCATCCGCAAGCTGAAGGCGGCTGTGCCGGACATCTGCATCAGCTCGGACTTCATCGTCGGCTTCCCCGGCGAAACCGAAAAGGACTTCGAGCAGACCATGAAACTGGTGGAAGAGGTCGGCTTCGACTTCTCCTTCTCCTTCGTCTACAGCTCGCGCCCCGGCACCCCGGCGGCCGACCTGCCGGACGACACCCCGGAAGAGGTGAAGAAGCAGCGCCTGCAGATCCTCCAGGGCCGCATCAACCAGCAGGGCTTCGAGATCAGCCGACGAATGGTCGGCAGCATCCAGCGCATCCTGGTCAGCGACTTCTCCAAGAAGGATCCGGGCATGCTCCAGGGCCGCACCGAGAACAATCGCATCGTCAACTTCCGCAGCGCCAACCCGCGCCTGATCGGCCAGTTCGTCGACGTTCGCATCGACGACGCCCTGCCCCACTCCCTGCGCGGCAGCCTGCTGGAAGAATCCCTGCACTGAAGACCCGGGGCCCGCGCTTTTCCCGCCGGGCCCTCGGGGTTATGCTTGATCCCATCCCTTTCCTGCCGCCCCAAGGGCGAACACACGACATTGAACGCCTCCCTGGATCTGCACCGCTTCACCCTGGAACCCTTTGAAGCCCGTCGCTTCGCCAACCTGTGCGGCCAATTCGACGAGCACCTGCGTCTGATCGAGCAACGCATGGGCATCGAAATCCGCAACCGCGGCAACCAGTTCGAACTGGTCGGCGACCCGCAACGCACCCACGCCACGGAACTCCTCCTCAAACGCCTGTATCGCGAGACCGAGGCCATCGAGCTGTCGCCCGACATGGTGCACCTCTTCCTCCGCGAAACCGGCATGGAGGAAGCCAGTCCGAAGACCGAAGCCGTGGCCCTGCGTACCCGCAAGGGCAACATCCGCCCGCGTGGCGCCAACCAGCAGCGCTACGTGAAGTCGATCCTCGACCACGACATCAATTTCGGCATCGGCCCAGCCGGCACCGGCAAGACCTACCTGGCCGTCGCCTGCGCCGTGGACGCCCTGGAACGCGAACAGGTGCGCCGCATCCTGCTGGTACGCCCGGCGGTCGAGGCCGGCGAAAAGCTCGGCTTCCTGCCGGGCGATCTGGCGCAGAAGATCGACCCCTACCTGCGCCCGCTCTACGACGCGCTCTACGAGATGCTCGGCTTCGACCACGTGGCCAAGCTGATCGAGAAGCAGGTGATCGAGGTCGCGCCGCTGGCCTACATGCGCGGCCGCACCCTTAACAACAGCTTCATCATTCTCGACGAAAGTCAGAACACCACCGTCGAGCAGATGAAGATGTTCCTCACCCGTATCGGCTTCGGCTCCACCGCCGTGATCACCGGCGACATCACCCAGATCGACCTGCCGCGGGGCACCCGCTCGGGCCTGACCCACGTGATCGACGTGCTGCGCGACGTGCCGGGCATCAGCTTCACCCACTTCAAGTCCCAGGACGTGGTGCGCCATCCGCTGGTACAGCGCATCGTGGAAGCCTACGACCGCTTCGACAGCTATCAGCAACAGGCCAGGGCCAAGCCGGCCGACAACGATCCGGGCGCGATAGACGACCATGCTTGAACTCGACCTGCAACTCGCCAGCACGGCCCAGGGCCTGCCGAGCGAGGCGGACTTCCGTCGCTGGTGCGAACTGGCCCTGCGCCAGCGCAGCGCCGACTCGGAACTGACCATCCGACTGGTGGATGAGCCCGAAGGCCGCGAACTGAACAACACCTGGCGGCACAAGGACTACGCTACCAACGTGCTCTCATTCCCCGCAGACGTACCGGACGAGTTGCTGGACATCCCACTGCTCGGCGACCTGGTGATCTGCGCGCCGGTGGTGGCAAGGGAAGCCGCCGAACAGGGCAAGGCCCTGGAGGCGCATTGGGCGCACCTGGTGATCCACGGTTGCCTGCACCTGCTCGGCTACGACCATATCGAGGACGCGGAAGCCGAGGAAATGGAAGCACTGGAACGGGAATTGCTGGCCGAACTTGGCCACCCCGACCCTTATCGTGACGACGAAGACCAATAAGAAGCATCGAGCAAAGGACATATGAGCGAAGATCGATCGAGCAACGGGCACAGGTCCTGGCTGGAAAAGCTGACCCAGGCCTTTGCCCATGAGCCCAAGAGCCGCCAGGAGCTTCTCGAGCTGCTGCGCGAGGCCCACCAGAACAAACTGCTCGACAGCGAAGCGCTGTCGATCGTCGAAGGCGCCATCCAGGTCGCCGACCTGCAGGTACGCGACATCATGGTGCCGCGTTCGCAGATGATCAGCATCAAGGCCGCGCAGACGCCGAAGGAGTTCCTCCCGGCGATCATCGACGCCGCCCACTCCCGTTACCCGGTCATCGGCGAAAGCCTCGACGACGTCATGGGCATCCTGCTGGCCAAGGACCTGCTGCCGCTGATCCTCCAGGACAACGGCCAGACCTTCAATATCAAGGACCTGCTGCGTCCTGCCACCTTCGTGCCCGAATCCAAGCGCCTCAACGTGCTGCTGCGCGAGTTCCGCGCCAACCACAACCACATGGCCATCGTCATCGACGAGTACGGCGGCGTGGCGGGCCTGGTGACCATCGAGGACGTCCTGGAGCAGATAGTCGGCGATATCGAGGACGAGCACGACGTCGAGGAAGACAGCTACATCAAGCCGCTGCCCAGTGGCGACTTCATCGTCAAGGCACTGACCCCGGTGGATGCCTTCAACGAGTTCTTCGAGACCGACTTCTCCGAGGACGAGTTCGACACCGTCGGCGGCCTGGTCATGGGCGCCTTCGGCCACCTGCCCAAGCGCAACGAGATCACCGAGATCGGCGACTTCCGCTTCCGCGTACTCAACGCCGACAGCCGCCGCATTCATCTGCTGCGCCTCTCCCCGCTGTCCCATTGATTCGCGTGCGCCCCTCCCCAGCGGAGGGGCGCATGTGGATAATCCTGCCCCGCACGCTACTCCAGCTCCCCATCCGCCCAAGGACCGAGCATGAACTGGATCACCCGCCCCGGCTGGCCGGGCAACCTGCTGGCGCTGGCCGCCGGCGCCCTGACGCCCCTGGCCTTCGCCCCCTTCGACTTCTGGCCCCTGGAACTGCTGTCCCTGGCCCTGTTCTACCTGGGCCTGCGCGACCTCGTGCCCAAGGCCGCGTTCTGGCGCGGCTGGTGCTATGGCCTCGGCCTGTTCCTCGCCGGCACCAGCTGGATCTACGTCAGCATCCACGATTACGGCGCCGCCTCGGCGCCCCTCGCCGCCTTCCTCACCGTTGGCTTCAGTGCCGGCGTGGCGCTGTTCTTCGCCCTGCCCGCCTGGCTCTGGGCGCGCTGGCTGCGCCGCAGCGAAGCGGCCCTGGCCGACACCCTGGCCTTCGCCGCCCTGTGGCTGGCCCAGGAAGCCTTCCGCGGCTGGTTCCTCACCGGTTTTCCCTGGCTCTACGCCGGCTACAGCCAGCTGGAAGGCCCGCTGGCCGGACTGGCGCCGATCGGTGGCGTCTGGCTGCTGTCCTTCGCCCTGGCACTGACCGCCGCCCTGCTGGTGAACCTGGCGCACCTGCGCAGTCGCCCCACCTTCCTCGGTGTGGGTATCGTGCTGTTGATCGCGCCCTGGGCCATCGGCCTGGCGCTCAAGGGCCACGCCTGGACCCAACCGGCCGGCGAGCCGCTGAAGGTGGCGGCCATGCAGGGCAACATCGAACAGAACCTGAAGTGGGACCCGGAGCAGCTCAATGCCCAGCTGGCCCTCTATCGCGACATGACCTTCAGCGCGCAGAAGACCGACCTGATCGTCTGGCCGGAAACCGCCGTGCCAGTGCTCAAGGAGTTCGTCGACGGCTACCTCGGCGTGATGGGCCGCTTCGCCAACGATCGCCAATCCGCCCTGATCACCGGCGTACCGGTGCGCCAGAGCAACGAGCTTGGCGAAAAACGCTACTACAACGGCATCACCGTGGTCGGCCAGGGCGAAGGCACCTACCTCAAGCAGAAACTGGTGCCCTTCGGCGAGTACGTGCCGCTGCAGGACCTGTTGCGCGGGCTGATCGCTTTCTTCGACCTGCCCATGTCCGACTTCGCCCGCGGCGATTCCGACCAGCCGCCGCTGCTGGCCAAGGGTTACCGCATCGCCCCGTACATCTGCTACGAAGTGGTCTACCCGGAGTTCGCGGCCGACCTGGCCGCCAACAGCGACATCCTGCTGACGGTGAGCAACGACACCTGGTTCGGCACCTCCATCGGCCCGCTGCAGCACCTGCAGATGGCGCAGATGCGCGCCCTCGAAGCCGGCCGCTGGATGATCCGCGCCACCAACAACGGCGTCACCGTGCTGATCGACCCATTCGGCCAGATCAGCGAAGGCATCCCGCAGTTCCAGCAGGGCGTGCTCTACGGCGAAGTGCTGCCGATGCAGGGCCTGACGCCCTACCTGCAATGGCGCGCCTGGCCCCTGGTGATCCTCTGCGGCCTGCTGTTCGCCTGGGCCCTGATGGCCGGCCGGATCGCCAGGACGGTCTGAACGCCACCGTGGATGACGCTCTTTTCATCCACCAGCGGTGTCCAGTCGAGCCTCCCATGGTGGACCGGTGAAGCGTGGTCCACCCTACAAATGCCTGTAGGGGCGAATTCATTCGCCAAGGGTCGCGCAGCGGCCTCCTACCCGGCCCCGTTCAGTCATAGGCCAAGGGATAGGCCAGCAGCCCCACGACCTCGTTCAGCAACATGCCGCTCTGCCACACCGCCTTGCTCTCCGGCAGCCAGCCGCCCAGCGGCCTGCCGTTGGGCACGCCGAGGTAACCCATGGGCGCCGCCACCACCTCGAATCCCACCCGCTCGAAGCACCAGCGGGCCCGTGGCATGTGCGCCGCCTGGGTGACCAGCAGCACGCGGCGAATGCCTTGCGGCTGAAGCAGCTTCGCACTGTAGGTGGCGTTCTCCCAGGTGGTTCGGCTCTCGCCTTCCTGCCAGCGCACCTCGAGGCCGTAGTCACGCCTGAGGGTGTCGGCCATGATCGCAGCCTCGCTGGGCGGCTCGCCGAAGTGCAGGCCGCCGCTGGTCAGCAGCGGCAGGCCACTGGCGCGGGCCAGCCGCGCGCCATAGCGCAAGCGTTCCAGCGCCATGACCGACGGCTGGTCGGCACCCCATGCCGGATCGTCGCGTTCGCGGCCGCCACCCAGTACCACGATGGCATCGACCCGCCCGGCCAGTTGCGTCCACTCGGACTCGACCAGGGGTGGCTCACGCTCCAGGGCCCTGGCCGACCATTCGACGACGATCGGCAGGCTCATCAACCAGAGGCCACCCACGCCCGTGACGAAGCACGCCACGGACAATCGCGGCATGCGCCGGCGCAACCACCAGGCGAGCAGCAGCAACAACAACAGGCCGCCGGGCGGCAGCAGGATTTGCTTGAGGATGTAGCGAATCGGCATGGGCACCTCCAGGGTGCCCGGAGCCTAGCGGGGATTGGACGTACGGAAAAGCTGCGAGCCGCAGGACATGCAGGCCTGTACGCCCTGGCCGCGCTGCCAGATCGCCGGGGTGCCGCACATGGCGCAGCACAACTGGCGGCGCTTGAACATCGGCTTGGATTTGAGGGCGAAGGACCTGTCCGGGCCGCGCTCGACCCTGGCGGAGCGCCGTGGCAGCTCCTCGATGGCCGCCAGTTCCTCGGCGGCGGCATGCCAGCCACGGAGCCAACGCATGTCGCGATCCAGATAGGCGCGGATCAGCTCCATCTCCGCGGGGGTCAACCCCTTCAGTTCAAGTTCGCGCGGTTCCTCGTCACGCAAGCGAACCGCCGTATCCGCTTCATCCAGCGCCAGGGCCAACCGGTGCAACAACCGTTCGTAAAGCCCGTTCCCTGAGTCCGTCCGCCGCAATTCAGCCATCCAGCACCTCGTACCACGTAAACGCTTGCCTTGCTTATGAAAAGCTTAGCGTTCGGTTCCCTGCTGCAAGGTGCCCGCGACAAACGGCGCGGGGATTGCCGACGGACGCCCGCCCGTGAATTCAGGGTTTCCCTAGGCCGATAGGGGTCATGTATGCTACGTCGCTTGAATTTCCGTTTCCCGACGGGGCCGGCGCCACGGCCACAGCCCGCGCAACCGGCCCCAGGGAACCCATTCCTCCAGCGCCAGTAGCCATGCACGAACAGTATCAGCCCCGCGAAATCGAAGCCGCCGCGCAAGCCCACTGGGACGCGCATAAATCCTTTGAAGTGAGTGAGCAGCCCGGCAAGGACACCTTCTATTGCCTGTCGATGTTCCCCTACCCGAGCGGCAAGCTACACATGGGGCACGTGCGCAACTACACCATCGGCGACGTGATCGCCCGCTACCAGCGCATGCAGGGCAAGAACGTGCTGCAGCCCATGGGCTGGGACGCCTTCGGCATGCCGGCGGAAAACGCCGCGATGAAGAACAACGTCGCGCCCGCCAAGTGGACCTACGAGAACATCGACTACATGAAGTCCCAGCTGAAAAGCCTGGGCCTGGCCATCGACTGGTCCCGTGAAGTCACCACCTGCAAGCCCGACTACTACCGCTGGGAGCAGTGGCTGTTCACCAGGCTGTTCGAGAAGGGCGTGATCTACCGCAAGAACGGCACCGTCAACTGGGACCCGGTGGACCAGACGGTCCTCGCCAACGAGCAGGTCATCGACGGCCGCGGCTGGCGCTCCGGCGCGCTGGTGGAGAAGCGCGAGATCCCGATGTACTACTTCAAGATCACCGCCTACGCGGATGAACTCTTGAGCAGCCTCGACGACCTGGACGGCTGGCCCGAACAGGTCAAGACCATGCAGCGCAACTGGATCGGCAAGTCCCGCGGCATGGAAGTCGCCTTCCCCTACGACCAGGCCAGCATCGGCCAGGACGGTGCGCTGAAGGTCTTCACCACCCGTCCGGACACCCTGCTGGGCGCCACCTACGTCGCCGTCGCCGCCGAGCACCCGCTGGCCACCCTGGCCGTGCAGAAGCTGCCGGCCGACAAGGCCGCCGAGCTGCAGGCCTTCATCGACGAATGCAAGCGCGGCGGCGTCGCCGAGGCCGACATCGCCACCCAGGAGAAGAAGGGCCTGCCCACTCCGCTGTTCGTCGAACACCCGCTGACCGGCGACAAGCTGCCGGTCTGGGTCGCCAACTACGTGCTGATGAACTACGGCGAAGGCGCCGTGATGGCCGTGCCGGCCCACGACGAGCGCGACTTCGCCTTCGCCCACAAGTACGACCTGCCGATCAAGGCGGTGATCCGCACCGCCGCCGGCGACGAGACCCCCACCCCCTGGCAGGACGCCTACAGCGAGCACGGCCAACTGATCAATTCCGGCGAATTCGACGGCCTGGACTACCAGGGCGCCTTCGATGCCATCGAAGTGGCCCTGCAGAAGAAAGGCCTCGGCCAGGCCCGCACCCAGTTCCGCCTGCGCGACTGGGGCATCAGCCGCCAGCGCTACTGGGGCTGCCCGATCCCGATCATCCACTGCCCGAGCTGCGGCGACGTACCGGTGCCGGAAGACCAGCTGCCGGTGGTGCTGCCCGAAGACGTGGTGCCGGACGGCGCCGGCAGCCCGCTGGCGAAGATGCCCGAGTTCTACAGCTGCACCTGCCCGAAATGCGGCACTGCGGCCAAGCGCGAAACCGACACCATGGACACCTTCGTGGAAAGCTCCTGGTACTTCGCCCGCTACGCCTCGCCGAACTACGACAAGGGCATGGTCGACCCGGCCGCGGCCAACCACTGGCTGCCCGTGGACCAGTACATCGGCGGCATCGAGCACGCCATCCTGCACCTGCTCTACGCGCGCTTCTTCCACAAGCTGATGCGCGACGAAGGCCTGGTCAGCTCCGACGAGCCGTTCAAGAACCTGCTGACCCAGGGCATGGTGGTCGCCGAGACTTACTACCGCACCGCCTCCAACGGCGGCAAGGACTGGTTCAACCCGGCCGATGTCGAAGTCGAGCGTGACGCCAAGGCCAAGGTCATTGGCGCCCGCCTGAAGAGCGACGGCCTGCCGGTGGAGATCGGCGGCACCGAGAAGATGTCGAAGTCCAAGAACAACGGCGTCGACCCGCAGGCGATGATCGACCAGTACGGCGCCGACACCTGCCGCCTGTTCATGATGTTCGCCTCGCCGCCGGACATGAGCCTGGAGTGGTCCGACTCCGGCGTCGAAGGTGCCAGCCGCTTCCTGCGCCGTGTCTGGCGCCTGGCCCAGGGCCATGTCGCCGCCGGCCTGCCGGGCGAGCTGAACCGCAGCGCCCTGGACGACGCCCAGAAGGCCGTGCACCGCGCCATCCACCTGGCCATCAAGCAGGCCAGCCAGGATATCGGCCAGTACCACAAGTTCAACACCGCCATCGCAGCCGTGATGACCCTGATGAACGTGCTGGAAAAGGCCCCGCAGGCCAGCGCCGAAGACCGCGCCCTGCTCCAGGAGGGCCTGGAGACCGTGGCCCTGCTGCTGGCCCCCATCACCCCGCACATCAGCCATGTGCTGTGGCACGAACTGGGCCATGCCGACTCCGTCATCGATGCCGCCTGGCCGGCCATCGACGAAGCCGCGCTGGTACAGGACAGCCTGCAACTGGTGGTCCAGGTCAACGGCAAGCTGCGCGGCCATATCGAGGTACCGGCCGATGCCAGCCGCGAAGCCGTGGAAGCCACCGCACGGGCCAACGAGAACGTCCTGCGCTTCACCGACGGCCTGACCATCCGCAAGGTCATCGTGGTGCCCGGCAAACTGGTCAACATAGTCGCCAACTGATCGAAGCCGGCGCCCTCCCGGATGGAGTGGCGCCGGAATGCTCGCCAAGGGGAAAGCAAAACGATGATGAAACGGAATCTGTTGGTCCTGGGCCTCGCCACGCTGCTGAGCGCCTGCGGCTTCCATCTGCGCGGCACCGGCGACGCCGACTTCGCCCTTACCGAACTGGACGTGGCTGCACGCAACCAGTACGGCCAGACCCTGAAGGACGTGCGCAAGGCGCTGGAAGACAATGGCGTCAACGTCCATGCCGGCGCGCCCTACACCCTGGTGCTGGCACGCGAGGACGAGAGCCAGCGCAGCGCCTCCTACACCACGGGCGCCCGCAGTGCCGAGTACGAGCTGACCCAGGTCCTGCAGTACGAGATCCGCGGCAACGACAATCTGCTGCTGATGAACGACAAGCTGACCGTGCAGAAATACTACGTGCACGACAGCAACAACCTGATCGGGTCCGACCAGGAAGCGGCCCAGCTGCGCCAGGAAATGCGCCAGGAAATGGTCCAGCAGATGGTCATGCGCCTGCAGCTGATCACCCCGGCCCAGCTCGACCAGCTGCAGCAGACCGCCGAAGCCAAGGCCAAGGCCGAAGCCGAAGCGGCGGAAGCCGCACGCCAGGCCGAGGAGGCCCAGCAACCGCAGCAATCGCCGCTGCAACTGCCCATCCAGTGAGTACCAGGGGCCGCACCAGCGGCCCCGATCATTTGCGCCTATGAAACTCAACCCCGCACAACTGGGCAAACACCTGCAGGGCCAACTGGTCCCGGTCTACGTGGTCAGCGGCGACGAGCCCCTGCTCTGCCAGGAAGCCTGCGACGCCATTCGCGCCAGCGCCCGCGCGCGGGACTTCAGCGAGCGCCAGGTATTCAACGCCGAAGCCAACTTCGACTGGGGCCTGCTGCTGGAAGCCGGTGCCAGCCTCTCGCTGTTCGCCGAGAAGCGCCTCCTGGAAGTGCGCCTGCCTTCGGGCAAGCCGGGGGACAAGGGCGCCGCCGCGCTGCTGGAGTACCTGGCCCGGCCGCCGGAAGACACCGTGCTGCTGCTGAGCCTGCCCAAGCTCGACGGCAGCACCCAGAAGACCAAATGGGCCAAGGCCCTGATCGACGGGCCGGACGCCCAGTTCATCCAGATCTGGCCCATCGAGGCCCACAACCTGCCGCAATGGATTCGCCAGCGCCTGTCCCAGGCCGGGCTCGCGGCCAACCAGGAAGCGGTGGACCTGATCGCCGCGCGCGTCGAAGGCAACCTGCTGGCGGCCGCCCAGGAGATCGAGAAGCTCAAGCTGCTGGCCGAGGGTGGCCAGGTGGATGCCGCCACTGTCCAGGCGGCAGTGGCCGACAGCGCGCGTTTCGACGTCTTCGGCCTGATCGATGCTGCCCTGAACGGCGAACCGGCCCACACCCTGCGCACCCTGGAGGGCCTGCGCGGCGAAGGCGTGGAACCACCGGTGATCCTCTGGGCCCTGGCCCGCGAGCTGCGCCTGCTGGCAAGCCTCGCCCAGCAGTACAGCCAGGGCGTGCCCCTGGAAAAGGCCTTCGCCGCGGCCCGTCCGCCGGTCTGGGACAAACGCCGCCCGCTGGTCACCCGCGCCCTGCAACGGCACCCGGCATCCCGCTGGAACCAGCTTCTGCTGGATGCCCAGCGCATCGACGCGCAGATCAAGGGCCAGGCACCCGGCGATCCCTGGAACGGCCTTGCCCGCCTCGCCCTGCTGCTGGCTGGCCAGCGGCTGCCGCTGGCGTCCGAATGACTGGACATTTTCTGAGCAGGGGCCGATGATGCGCGCGCCCGCGCCGCTGCGGGCGCCAAGCGAGGACAGTCCATGGCCAAGAAACGCAAGAACGGCGCGCCCAACCGCGCGAAATCCCTGGTAGCCCAACCCCTCTTCCGCTGCCGGCAGGAAAAGCCCCTGAAAGGCAAAGGAAGTTACCGCCGCGAAGCCTCCCATAATTGGGAGGCTTCGTCGCTTATAGCGGCGTGAAAAGGCCGAGACGTGTTAAGGTCGCGGCTGATTCGTCTGCCTCGAGACCCCGGTATGTTCGACGCCCCAGCCCCTGGCCAGATGTTCCGCAGCCTGGCCGTGGCCACCAGCCTTGCCCTGCTTTCCTCCTGCGCCGAAGCGCCCGCCCAGAAGCCCGCCAGCGCGCCCCTGCCCCAGGCCGGCCAACCGGCAGCCAAGGCCGCCACGACGCCGGCACAGACCCCGGTAGTGATGCCGGCCATCAGCTTCAATGACTGGCGCGATGGTTTCCGCCACGAGGCCCTGGCCAACGGCATAGACGCCAACCTCTTCGACCGCGCCTTCGCCGGCGTCACCCCCGACCCCACGGTGATAGCCGCCGACCGCAGCCAGCCCGAATTCACCCGGCCGGTCTGGGAGTACCTGGAAGGCGCCATGTCGCCCTACCGGGTGCGCAAGGGTCAGGCCCTGATGGCCGAACACGCGGCAACCCTGGACGCCATCGAGCAGCGCTTCGGCGTGGACCGCGAGCCGCTGGTGGCCATCTGGGGCATGGAAAGCAGCTTCGGCCAGTTCATGGGCGACAAGTCGGTGATCCGCTCCCTGGCCACCCTGGCCTATGAAGGCCGCCGCCCGGCCTTCGCCCATGAGCAATTGCTGGCCGCCCTGCAGATCCTCCAGCACGGCGATATCCAGCCGGCCAGCATGCTCGGCTCCTGGGCCGGCGCCATGGGCCAGACCCAGTTCATCCCCACTACCTACAACAGCCACGCCGTGGACTTCGACGGCGACGGCCGCCGCGATATCTGGAATTCCTCGGCCGATGCCCTGGCCTCCGCCGCGCATTACCTGCAGGCCTCCGGCTGGCGCAAGGGCCAGCCCGCGGCGCTGCAGGCGCAGCTGCCCGACGGTTTCGACTACGCCCATGCCGACGCGGATATCCGCAAGTCGGTGGCGCAATGGCAGGCCATGGGCGTGCAGCTCGGCCCGCAATCCGCCCGGCTGGGCGGAGAGTCCGCCTCCCTGCTGCTGCCGGCCGGCCATCGCGGTCCGGCCTTCCTGGTGCTGGACAATTTCCGCGCCATCCTCAAGTACAACAACTCCTCGTCCTACGCCCTCGCCGTCAGCCTGCTGGGCGAGCGCTTCGACGGCGCCGGCCAGATCGCCGGCAACTGGCCGCGCGACGAGCGCCCGCTGAGCCGCAGCGAGCGGGTGGAGCTGCAGGAGTCCCTGAACGCCGCCGGCTACAGCCCCGGCACCGCAGACGGCATCATCGGCGCCAACACCCGCAAGGCCATCCGCGGCTACCAGCAGCGCCTGGGCTGGCCGGCGGATGGCTTCCCGACCCAGAAGCTGCTGGAGAACCTGCGCCACCAATAGAATGGGTCACACGACCTGCCCTCAGGCACGGCGAGCGGCCCCGCCTGGTGGAAATCGCTTTGCGATTTCCACCCTGCATCCGGTTTTCCCGGCCCAGCAGGGGCAAACCCATTCGCCACGCCGTGCAGGGTGGATAACGCTCTTTTATCCACCATGGGCGCCAGCCTGGTGGACAGAAAAGCGCTGTCCACGAGCGCCCGCCTCCAGACGGCCGCCAGCTCGGGCAGACACCTTTGTGATACACTGCGCCACCCCCTTTGCCCCAGCGGCAGCCCCCCAGAGCCTCTCGCGGAGCCAGATTTCCGATGTCCGATACAGACTCGTCCAAACCCGTCGCCAGCGGCGAAAAGTTCCGTACCGCTCAGGGCATCACCGCGATCAAGGATGGCCAGAAGCGCCGCGCCTCGGCAGAACCCCAGGTATTCGAACCCAAGCCCAAGTGGCTGCGGGTCAAGGCGCCGGGCGGCAGCCGCTTCGACGCGGTAAAGCGCAATGTCGGCGAACATCGCCTGAGCACCGTGTGCCAGGAATCGCACTGCCCGAACATGGGTGAATGCTGGTCCAACGGCACCGCCACCATCATGCTGATGGGCTCGGTGTGCACCCGTGCCTGCCGCTTCTGCGCCGTGGACACCGGTAACCCCAACGGCTGGCTGGATCAGGAAGAGCCGCAGAACACCGCCAAGTCGGTGGAGCTGATGGCCTTGCGCTATATCGTGCTGACATCGGTGGATCGCGACGACCTCGACGATGGCGGCGCCGGCCACTACGCCGCCTGCGTGCGCGCCATCAAGGAGCGCACGCCGCAGGTGGTCGTGGAAGCCCTGACCCCGGATTTCAACGGCGACCACGAGGCCATCGAGCGGGTAGTGGACTCCGGCCTGGAGGTGTTCGCGCAGAACGTCGAGACGGTCAAGCGCCTCACCCATGTGGTGCGCGACCCGCGCGCCGGCTACGAGAAGACCTTGCGTGTGCTGGAGCATGCCAAGCGCCACCGCCCGGACGTGCTGACCAAGACCAGCCTGATGCTGGGACTGGGCGAGACCGACGAGGAAGTCATCGAAACCATGGACGACCTGCGCGCCATAGGCGTCGACATCCTCACCCTCGGCCAGTACCTGCAGCCCACCCGCAACCACCTGACGGTCAAGCGCTGGGTCAGCCCGGAGGAGTTCAACCGCTTCCGCGATATCGGCCTGCAGAAGGGCTTCATGGAAGTCGCAGCCGGCCCGCTGGTGCGCTCCAGCTACAGGGCCGACCGGGTGTTCGAGAAGAACAACCTGGGCTTGGCGGCGCCGGCTCCGGTACCGGGCCAGCCCGTCGACTCGAGCATCATTCCGACACTCAACCTGGGTTGAGCAGGAACTGCCCAGCCCGCTCCCGAGGGAGAGGGCTGGGGTGATTGCAGAGAGTAATCGGACGCGATCAAACGAAACGGCCTCCTCTCCCGATGGAAGAGGGGGCCGTCGTTTTTCCGGGAACGTCTTTCTACTGCGTATAGCCCAGCCGCCGGCGCAGGGCCTGCTCCAGGTGCTGCGCCACCTCATCGAGCTGCGGCGGCGTCTCCAGCAGGTCCTTGAGCTGCACCATCTTCAGCCCGGCGTAGCCGCAGGGGTTGATCCGCCAGAAGGGCGACATGTCCATATCCACGTTGAGCGCCAGGCCGTGGAAGGAGCAGCCCCGGCTGACCCGCAGCCCCAGCGAGGCGATCTTGTCGCCTTCGACATAGACGCCGGGGGCATCCGCCCTGGGCGCCGCCTCGACGCCATAGGCAGCCAGCACATCGACCAGGCTCTGCTCCATGGCCGTGACCAGTTCGCGCACGCCCAGTCCCAGGCGGCGCAGGTCCAGCATCAGATAGGCCACCAGCTGGCCGGGGCCATGGTAGGTGACCTGGCCACCGCGCTCGACCTGGATCACCGGGATGTCTCCCGGCGCCAGCAGATGCTCGGCCTTGCCGGCCTGGCCCTGGGTGAACACCCGGGGATGCTGCAGCAGCCAGATTTCGTCGGGTGTCCGTTCGTCCCGCTCGGTGGTCAGGCGGCGCATCGCCTCCAGGGTCGGCAGGTAGTCCACCAGCCCCAGATGGCGCACGATGAGTTCGGCAGGTGCCACTAGAGCACCATGTGCACGCGGCCGGTGGCACGCAGGTCGACGTGGATCGCCTGCAGCTGGTCGACGCTGGTCGCGGTGATCAGTACCTGCACCGAGAGGAAGCGGCCATTGCGGCTGTCGCGCACCACCAGGGTGGCGGCATCGAGATCGGGCGCGTGACGCTGGACGATCTCGATCACCAGGTCGGAGAAGCCATCGAAGGAGTCGCCTATCACCTTGATGGGATAGCGCTCGCAGGGAAACTCGATTTTCGGGGGTTGTACGTCAGGAGTATCGGTCATGGCGGCGGCGGACTCGTGATCCGCGATGCGGACGCCCCGGACCCGGTCAGGGCACGAGGCGTCGGCTCAGTAGGTCAGTTGAACAGGCCGTAGAAGAACAGGCGAATGCTATCCCACAGGCGGCGGAAGAAGCCACCTTCCTCGACGGTTTCCAGGGCGATCAGGTCAGCGCTGTGCACCACCTGGTCTTCCATCTTGACCTCCACCTTGCCGATCACGTCGCCCTGCTTGATGGGGGCGATCAGCTGCGGGTTGAGGGTCATGCTGGCCTGCAGTTTCTTCGCCTGGCCTTTGGGCAGGGTCAGGGTCAGGTCCTGGGCCAGGCCGGCCTTGGCTTCACGGGTCGCGCCCTTCCACACCTGGGCTTTGGCCAGTTCGGCGCCCTTCTGGTAGAAGGTCTGGGTTTCGAAGAAGCGGAAACCGTAGGTCAGCAGCTTCTGGGTCTCGGCGGCGCGGGCCTGTTCGCTGTTGGTGCCGAACACCACGGCGATCAGGCGCATGTTGTCACGCACGGCGGAGGCCACCAGGCAGTAGCCGGCTTCGTCGGTGTGGCCGGTCTTCAGGCCGTCGACGGTCTTGTCACGCCACAGCAGCAGGTTGCGGTTGGGCTGCTTGATGTTGTTCCAGAAGAACTCCTTCTGGGAGTAGATGGCGTAGTGGGCCGGGTCTTCGTAGATGATCGCGCGGGCCAGTTTCGCCATGTCGTGGGCACTGGCGTAGTGCTCCGGGTCCGGCAGGCCGGTGGCGTTCATGAAGTGGCTGTTGGTCATGCCGAGCTTTTCGGCAGTGGTGTTCATCATGTCGGCGAAGGCGTCTTCGCTGCCGGCGATGTGCTCGGCCACGGCCACGCTGGCATCGTTGCCCGACTGGATGATGATGCCGTGCAGCAGGTCGCTCAGGGTCACCTGGGTGTTGACCTGGACGAACATGCGCGAACCGCCGGTACGCCAGGCGTGCTCGCTGATGGTCACCGGGTCGTTCTCGCCGATCTGGCCCTTGCGGATTTCCAGGGTGGCGATATAGGCGGTCATCAGCTTGGTCAGGCTGGCCGGGGGCAGGCGCTGGTCACCGTTGTTCTCCACCAGCACCTGTCCGCTCTGGGCGTCCATCAGCACGTAGGACTTGGCGGCCAGTTGCGGTGCCGACGGGATGACCTGCTGGGCCGCCATGGAGACCGGCGCGACGATGAGCAGGGCTGCGGGCAGTAATAGGCGTTTGGCGAAGCTGAAGATGTTCATCCGTCTCTCTGAGAAGTAGCTAATGGTCTAACAGGCCCTTGCGGGCAAATAAGAGAAGCCGTCAATCCGGCTTCACCAGGGTTGGTTGGCCGAGATTGGCCAGGCGCACGGTATTCTGCATTTCCTGCACCTCACCCTGAGTTCCGATCGGCCCCAGGCGTACCCGGTGCAGTATCTGCTGGTTGCGCACGACCGAGCTGATGAAGACCGGGGCACTCACCGTCCCGCTCAGCTTGGCCTTGAGGAGTTCCGCAGCGTCCGGATTGGCGAAGGCGCCCACCTGGAGATACAGGCCAGAGGCTGCGAGTGAATCGTTTTTTTTTGCGTCGATCTGCACGGGCAGGACGGCGGCGGCGTGTTGCTGCGGCGGCGGGGTGTACTGCTCGATCGGTGCGCTGGCCACCTGGACCGCCGCCTGCGGCCGGGCCTGGGGCTTGGCGGCCATTTTCGGCTGCGCCAGCACCATGGGCACCGGACGGCCCTGGGCGGCCCACCATTGCTGGGGATCGATGCCTTCCACCTTGACGTGCGCGGTGCCGGATTCGGCATAACCGAGCTTCTTCGCCGCAGCGAAGGACAGGTCGATGATGCGGTCGGAATAGAAGGGGCCGCGGTCATTGACCCGCAGGATCACACTGCGCCCGTTGTCCAGGTTGGTCACGCGGACGTAGCTCGGCAGCGGCAGGGTCTTGTGCGCGGCAGTCATGCCGTAGAGGTCATAGGCCTCGCCGTTGGCGGTGGCCTGGCCATGGAACTTGGTGCCGTACCAGGATGCGGTACCCACCGCCTGGTAGCGGCGCGCGTCGTTCATCGGGTAGTAGGTCTTGCCCAGCACCGTGTAGGGATTGGCCTTGACCGCGCCGTAGTGCGGCATGGGCACGGCATCGGGAATGCGCGAGACGTCGACGTCCCACCAGGGCGCGCCGTCCTTGTGCGGACGCGAATAGTTGCCGGGACCGGAAATCGGCCCGCCGGGTTGGACCGGCTCCGGCGCGCGGCTGCTCGAGCAGCTGGCCAGCAACAATGCTACGGCGCCGTATACGGCGACTCTTATCGGTTGTGGCATCGGTTAACGCCCGCCCCTTGCGTTGACCAGCTGTTCGGAAAGCTGATGCACGGCCATGGCGTACATCACGCTGCGATTGTAGCGGGTTATGACGTAGAAGTTCGGCAATCCCATCCAGTACTCCGCTCCCTCGTCACCCTCCAGCCTGAAGGCCGTGACCGGCACATCATCGCGCAGTGCGTCGCTGCTTGCCCAGCCCAGCGTCCTAAGATCGCCGACGTTCTTCACCGGGTCCAGCCCCTGGGTCAACCCTTCGTCGACTCGCACGCCCCGGACCTGGGCCCGGCTGACCACCGGACCGCCGGAAACCCAGCCATGGCGCTTGAAGTAGCTGGCGACACTGCCGATGGCATCCACCGGGTTGTTCCAGATATCGATATGGCCGTCGCCGTCGAAATCCACGGCGTAGGCACGGAAGCTGCTCGGCATGAACTGTGGCAGGCCCATGGCGCCGGCGTAGGAGCCCTTGAGCACCAGCGGGTCGACCTGTTCCTCGCGGGCCAGCAGGAGGAATTCCTTGAGCTGCTTGCGGAAGAAGTCGGCACGCGGCGGGTAGTCGAAGCCCAGGGTGGACAGGGCGTCGATCACGCGGAAGTTGCCGGTGTTACCGCCATAGAAGGTCTCGACGCCGATGATCGCCACTATCATCTGGGCCGGTACGCCGTATTCCTTCTCGGCACGAGCCAGGGCATCGGCGTGCTGGTTCCAGAAATTGACGCCTTTCTGGATGCGCGCCGGGGTGATGAAGATCGGACGGTATTCCTTCCACGGCTTGACCCGCTCGGCAGGGCGGGAGATGGCGTCGAGAATCGACTGCTTGCGCTCCACCTCACGGAACAGGTCCACCAGCTGCTCGCCGGCGAAGCCGTAGTCACGGGTCATCTCGGCGACGAACTCGGCCACCTGCGGCGATCCCTCATAGTCCCCGGAAAGTGCCGGTGCGGCTGCCCCCAGCAGTCCGACCAGGGCCGCTCCGCCAGCGCCCAACTGCATCCACTTGCGCAGTGCTTTCAAATCGTTCACTCGTTTCAAACCTGGGCGATCCACTTGCGATGGGTATGAATCGCCATCAATACCCCGAACCCGGACAGCAGCGTCACCAGGTGGGTTCCGCCGTAGCTGATGAAGGGCAGGGGTACCCCCACGACCGGCAAGAGTCCGCTGACCATGCCGATGTTGACGAACACGTATACGAAGAAGGTCATGGTCAGGCTGCCCGCCAGCAGCTTGCCGAACAGGGTCTGGGCCTGGGCGGTGATCACCAGGCCGCGGCCGATCAGGAGCAGGTAGACCAACAGCAGCAGGCAGGCGCCCACCAGGCCGAACTCTTCGCCGAGGACCGCAATGATAAAGTCCGTGTGGCTTTCGGGCAAAAAATCCAGGTGCGACTGGGTGCCCAGCAGCCAGCCCTTGCCGAACACCCCGCCCGAACCGATGGCCGCCTTCGACTGGATGATGTTCCAGCCGGTACCCAGCGGGTCGCTCTCCGGGTCGAGGAAGGTCAGCACCCGCTGCTTCTGGTAGTCGTGCAGCACGAAGTACCACATGGCGACCGCGATGGGCACCACGGCCGCCACCGCGCCGAGGATCCAGCGCCACTGCAGGCCGGCCATGAAGAGCACGAAGGCGCCCGAGGCGAGGATCAGCATCGCGGTGCCGAGATCGGGCTGCTTCAGGATCAGCACGAAGGGGACCAGGATCAGCACCAGGCTGATGGCGATGTGCCTGAGCTTGGGCGGCAGGTTGTGCCGCGACAGGTACCAGGCGATGGTCGCCGGCATGATGATCTTCATGAATTCCGAAGGCTGGAAACGGATGACGCCGGGAATGTTGATCCAGCGCGTCGCCCCCATGGCGGTGTGGCCCATGACCTCCACCGCCATCAGCAGGGCCACGCCCACCACGTAGCCCAGGGGCACCCAGCGCGCCATGAAGCGCGGTTCGAACTGGGCGATGACGATCATGGCGCCGAGCCCCAGCCCGAACGAGCTGGCCTGCTTCATCAACAGCTCCCAGTGCTTGCCGCTGGCCGAATAGAGGACGAACAGGCTGCCGGCGGCCAGCAACAGGAGGATCAGCAGCAGCCAGCCATCGATGTGCATGCGCTGCAGCAGGGTGGCACGGCGCTTGAGCACGTCCTCCTGGGAGATGGTGCGATCGAAGTTGCTGTTCATCGGTTGGCGCTCTGCTGCTCAGCCAGCGGCTGCGGTGGGCGGAACTCGGGTTTCAACTGGCCGTCTTCGCCGAGCAGCCAGGCATCCATCACCTGCTTGACCACCGGGGCGGCGACGCCGGAACCGGACTCGCCGTTCTCCACCATCACCGCCACGGCGATCTTCGGGTCGTCGGCGGGGGCGAAGGCGACGAACAGGGCGTGGTCGCGATGGCGCTCCTGAAGCTTGTTGCGGTCGTACTTCTCGCCCTGCTTGATGGCCACCACCTGGGCGGTACCGGACTTGCCGGCGATGCGGTAGACCGACTTGGCCCCTACCTTGTGCGCGGTGCCGCGGGCGCCGTGGACCACCTGTTCCATGCCGACGCGGCCGTAGTCCCAGTATTTCGGGTCGCGCAGGACGATGTCCGGCATCGGGCTCGGGTCCACCGGCAACTGGCCTTCGATGGTCTTGGCCAGGTGCGGGCGGATCCACTTGCCACGGTTGGCCATCAGCGCCGCGGCCTGGGCCAGTTGCAGCGGCGTGGCCTGCATGTAGCCCTGGCCGATGCCGAGGATCAGGGTTTCCCCCGGATACCAGGCCTGGCGGTAGCGGGCACGTTTCCACTCGCGGGACGGCATCAGGCCGGCCGATTCCTCGAACATGTCCAGGGCCACGCGCTGGCCGAAGCCGAAGCGGCTCATGTAGTCGTGCAGCCGATCTATGCCCATCTTGTGCGCAAGATCGTAGAAGTAGGTGTCATTCGACCGCATGATCGCGGTTTCCATATTCACCCAGCCGTCACCGGAGCGGTTCCAGTTGCGGTACTTGTGGTCGTAGTTCGGCAGCTGGTAGAAACCCGGATCGAAGACCCGCGAAGCCGGGGTCACCACGCCGGCGTCCAGGCCGGACACCGCCACCATCGGCTTGATGGTCGAGCCCGGCGGGTAGAGGCCGCGCAGCACCCGGTTGTACAGCGGCCGGTCGATGGAGTCGCGCAGCTCGGCATAGGCCTTGAAGCTGATGCCGGTGACGAAGGGATTGGGGTCGAAGCTCGGCTGGCTGACCATGGCCAGCACATCTCCGCTGGACGGCTCGATGGCGACGATGGCGCCACGGCGGCCGGCCAGGGCCTGCTCGGCGGCCTCCTGCAGGCGCACATCGAGGGTCAGCACCAGGTCCCTGCCGGGCCTGGGGTCGGTGCGCTTGAGCACCCGCAGCACCCGGCCACGGGCATTGGTCTCGACTTCCTCGTAGCCCACCTCGCCGTGCAGCTGCGCTTCGTAGAAGCGCTCGATGCCGGTCTTGCCGATATGGTGGGTACCGGCGTAGTTGGTCGGATCGAGCTGCTTGAGCTCCTTCTCGTTGATCCGCCCCACATAGCCCACCGAATGGGCGAAATGCGCACCCTGCGGGTAGTGCCGCACCAGCTGCGCCACCACTTCCACACCGGGCAGGCGGAATTGGTTCACCGCGATCCTGGCGATCTGCTCTTCGGTGAGTTCGAAGAGGATGGGCACAGGTTCAAAGGGCCTTCGCCCCTGTTTCATGCGCTTTTCGAACAGCGCACGGTCATCCGGAGTCAGCTGCAGCACCTCGACGATCACATCCAGGGTCTTCTGCCAGTCGCCGCCGCGTTCGCGGGTGACGCTGAGGCTGAAGCTGGGCCGGTTGTCGGCGATGATCACGCCATTGCGGTCGAAGATCAGCCCACGGGTGGGCGGAATCGGCTGCACGTGGATTCGATTCTTCTCGGACTGGGCCGAGTGGTACTCGTACTGGATCACCTGCAGGTAATACAGGCGGGCGATCAGCGCGCAGGTCAGCATCAATACCGCCACCGCGCCCACGATTACCCGCTGGCGCACCAGGCGTGCGTCCTTTTCGTGGTCTTTCAGGCGAATCGGTTGCGGCATGACCAGGGCTTACTTGTGGTAGGGGTGGCCGGACAGCACGGTCCAGGCTCGGTAGATCTGCTCGCCGATGAGGATGCGGACCAAGGGATGCGGCAGCGTCAGCGGCGACAGCGACCAGCGCTGCTCGCTGCGGGCGCAGACCTCCGGCGCCAGCCCTTCCGGGCCGCCGACCATGAGGTTCACGGTGCGCGAATCCAGGCGCCAGCGATCCAGCTCGGCCGCCAGCTGCTCGGTGCTCCAGGGCCGACCTTGGACTTCCAGGGTGACGATGCGTTCCCCCGGCTGCACCTTGGCCAGCATGGCCTCGCCCTCCTGGCGGATCATCCTTGCGACGTCGGCGTTCTTGCCGCGCGTGGTCAGGGGGATTTCCACCAGCTCCAGGCTGAGCTCGGACGGCAGGCGCTTGACGTACTCGTGCCAGCCCTCTTCCACCCAGCGCGGCATGCGCGTGCCGACCGCGATAAGACGAAGACGCAAGGGATGCCCCGCTTACTCGTGGTGGTGGTGGGCGCGGCTCTGCTCGGCGCCTTGCCACAGGCGCTCCAGGTCGTAGAACTGGCGGGTGGCCACCTGCATCACGTGCACCACCACATCGCCCAGGTCCAGCAGGGCCCATTCACCGCCGTCCAGGCCTTCGCTGCCCAGCGGGCGCACGCCTTTTTCCTTGACCTTCTCCAGCACGTTTTCGGCCATGGACTTCACATGGCGACCGGAGGTGCCGCTGGCGATCACCATGAAATCGGTGATGCTGGTCTTGCCACGCACGTCGATGGTGGTGATTTCCTGACCCTTCAGGTCTTCCAGGGCCGCGATGGCGACCTTGACGAGTTCTTCGTTTTGCATCGGGTTCAACTACCTCAGTGAATCAGTTCGGCGCACGGTACAGATCGTGCGCATGGATGTAGGCCAATACGGCGTCGGGCACGAGAAAGCGCACCGAGCGCCCCTCCCCCAGCAATTGGCGGATCTGGGTGGCGGAAATCGCCAGGGGCGTCTGCCAGACGAAGGCGATCTGTCCGGACGGTCCCTGCAGGGCGTGCGGGTCGGCCGCGCTGCGCGCGGCCAGCAGGTCGCGCAGGGTTTCCGGCGGCTCGCTGTCGGCATCGGGGCGCTGCAGGACCAGGATGTGGCAGTGGTCCAGCAGCTCGCTCCAGCGATGCCAGGTCGGCAGCCCGCAGAAGGCGTCCCAGCCCACCAGCAGGAACAACTGGTCCTCGGCGTCCAGCTCGGCGCGCAGGGACTCCAGGGTCTCGATGGTCCAGGACGGCCGCTCGCGCTTGAGCTCGCGATCGTCCACCGCCAGCGGCACGACGCCTTCGACCGCCAGCCGGACCATCTCCAGGCGCTGGCTTGCCGACACCTGCGGAGTCTCGCGATGCGGCGGACGCGCGCTGGGGATCAGGCGCAATTCGTCGAAGCCGAACTGCTCGGCCACTTCCAGGGCACCCCGCAGGTGACCTATGTGCACGGGATCGAAGGTGCCGCCGAAGAGGCCGATGCGCTTGCCCATCAGGTGCGTACGTGACCGTCGCCGAAGACCACGTACTTCTCGCTGGTCAGGCCTTCCAGGCCGACCGGGCCACGAGCGTGCAGCTTGTCGGTGGAAATGCCGATCTCCGCCCCCAGGCCGTACTCGAAGCCATCGGCGAAGCGGGTCGAGGCATTGACCATCACCGAAGCGGAATCCACCTCGGTGAGGAAGCGCCGCGCGTCGCTGAAGTTCTCGGTGATGATGGCGTCGGTGTGCTGCGAGCCGTAGGTGTTGATGTGTTCGATGGCCTGGTCGAGGCCGTCGACGATGCGGATCGAGAGGATCGGCGCGTTGTATTCGGTGCGCCAGTCTTCCTCGGTCGTTTCCAGCACGTCGTTGCCCAGCAGCGCGCGGGTGGCGGCATCGCCACGCAGTTCCACGCCCTTGTCGCGGTAGATGGCGGCCAGCGGCGGCAGTACGCGCTCGGCGATGCCGCTGTGCACCAGCAGGGTTTCCATGGTGTTGCACGGCGCGTAGCGCTGGGTCTTGGCGTTGTCCGCCACGCGGATCGCCTTGTCCAGGTCGGCGGCGACGTCGATATAGACGTGGCAGATGCCGTCCAGGTGCTTGATCACCGGCACCTTGGCTTCGCGGCTGATGCGCTCGATCAGGCCCTTGCCGCCGCGCGGAACGATCACGTCGACGTATTCCGGCATGCTGATCAGCGCGCCCACGGCGGCACGGTCGGTGGTTTCCACCACTTGCACCAGCTCGCTGGGCAGGCCGGCCTCGGCCAGGCCCTTCTGGATGCAGGCGGCGATGGCCTGATTGGAATGGATGGCCTCGGAGCCGCCGCGCAGGATGGTGGCGTTGCCGGATTTCAGGCACAGGCTGGCGGCATCGATGGTCACGTTGGGACGCGACTCGTAGATGATGCCGATCACGCCCAGCGGCACACGCATCTTGCCTACCTGGATACCGGACGGCAGGTAACGCATGTCACGGATCTCGCCGATGGGGTCGGGCAGGGTGGCGACCTGACGCAGGCCCTCGATCATGTCGTCGATGCGCGCCGGGGTCAGGGCCAGGCGGTCGAGCATGGCTGGCTCCAGGCCATTGGCCCGGCCATTGGCCAGGTCCTGCTCGTTGGCGGCGGACAGCTCGCCACGGGCGGCGTCCAGGGCATCGGCGGCAGCCAGCAGGGCGCGGTTCTTCTGCGCGGTGCTGGCACGGGCGGCCACGCGCGAGGCGGCGCGTGCGGCGCGGCCCAGGCGGGTCATGTAATCGAGAACGGACTCGGTCATGGTCTCGGGTTCTGGCGAAGGGAAAGCGGCTGATTATAGCGACCGCGCTCGTCCGCGCCCAGCGGCGCCGGGCGGATGGTAGACGGGCCACCTAGCGGTAACGACAGAGCCCCCCCGCCCTGGCGGGCCGCGGCCGGGAAGGTGACACCCGGCCGGCCCCGCCGCTCGAAGGTTGGGTAACCAAAGGCGGCCGCGCCGTTTACCTTGCCTTCGCAGTCGTCGCAGAAGAACAAGAAGCGCCCCGGCGCCGGAGAACCCGCCATGCGTTACCAGACCGACTTCGCCCCGCAGCGGTTGGCCGATGCCCCCCGCATCCTCCGGATCGGCGCCTGGTCCCTGCATTACCAGGCCTTCTCCCGCCACGCCGAGGACGGCCGCGAACCGGTACTGATGCTCGGCGGCGCGTTCCAGAGCTTCCGCTCCTTCGGCGCCGAAGTGCAGGAACTGTTGCCGCACCACCCGGTGATTCTCCTCGACCTGCCCGGCCAGGGCGGCAACCTGCAGCTGGCGCCGGAACTCTCCCTGGAACAGCTGGCCGACCTGATCGCCGCCTTCGCCGAGGAACTGCGGCTGCCGCCCCTGATGCCCATCGGCCTGTCCTATGGCTCGGCCCTGGCGGCGCTGTTCGCCGTGCGCCATCCCCGCTGTTGTGCGCGCCTGCTGCTGGCGGGCATCACCGCCTTCGGCCGCCCCGGTGCGCGACGCATGCTCGAGGAAGGTCTGGACCTGCTGGCCGAGAACCAGGCCCAGCGCTTCGCCCAGGGGGCGCTGACCAGCCTGATCAACCCCCTGCGCCTGGAAGAGACCGGTGTCTCGCAGACCTTTCGCAAGACGCTTTTACGGCAGATGCAGCGCCTTTCCCCACAGGAAGTCGAACGTTACCTGCAGAATAGCCGCCGATTGCTGGATTTCACCGGCTTCGACCGGCACCCGGGCTGCCCCACCCTGGTCCTGGCCGGTGAATACGATCACTTCACCCAGCCCTGGGAGCACGCCGGATTCGCCGCCGCCTGCGCCGATGCCGATTGCGCGCTGATCCACAATGGCGACCACCTGGCCCAGTTCGAGCAACGCGAGGCTTGCGCCAGCTTCTACCGTCCGTTCCTCCAGGGCGCCGCCCTGCCCCTGGCCAGCCCGGGCGCCACGCGCCTCTCGCGCAGCCGCCTGGACCACCTGGAGCGGCGCCAGGAGCCCCGGGTGGCACCGCTGAACCGGCGCGGTCGGTTGCGGCACGCCGAGGCGGGTGAACTTTCAGTGGAGGTCTGCGAACTGGGCTTCTTCGGCGGCCTGCTACAGGGGGACCTGCCGACCGACCTGCCATCCCGTGGCTGGAGCCTGCAGGCTGGCGGCCTGCCGCCCCTCGACCTGCTTCCCCTGCGGCGGGATGGCGACAGCCTGGCGCTGATGTTCACCCACACCGAGGCCACGGCGAGCGACGCCCTGGCGGCCCAGGTGGGACAAACGGAAATCCGCGCATTCTCCTGCGCCTGAGTCGGCGCGCTTCTTTTTTTGTGGGGGCGAATTCATTCGCAAAGGGACGCGACGCGTACCCCTGGAGGTCTGAAGGCCGGTTCTGCGGATCGGTTAGCGAATGAATTCGCCCCCACAGAGGTCCATGCCCTGGTCAATCCCGGTATCACACCTGCGCTTCGACCACCCGCACCAACGCCGGCCCGGCGTCCTGCGGAGCGGCATCCAATTCCTTCGGCTCATGCACCCGCACCTCACCGAAGCCACAGGCCATGAAGCCCTGGACGATGGCCGCCTCATCCCGGTAATGCAGGTGGTAGCTGCCACGGGTCAGCCGGCCCACCAGGTCGATGCCCCAGCGCAGCTGGCGATAGCGTGGGTGCTCGTGCAGGTCCGGATAGAGGTCGGTGAGATAGGTGGCGCCAGGGAACCGGCTCATCTGCGTCGCCAGCCTTGTCCAGAAGGACTCGATCACCGGCCGTTCGAAGTAGTTCACCAGCCCTTCGGTGATCACCAGCACGGGCGCTTCGCGGTCCAGTCCGGAAAACAGCAGCTGCAGGTCATTGCCGCCCTGCTCGGCAAGGATATCCACAGGACGCACCTGGTGCCGCGCATCCAGCCAGCCTTCCTCATGCAGCAGCAGGCGCTTGCGCGCCGCCATGGGCGGCAGGTCGGCCTCCAGGTAGCGCAGGTCGGGGTAGTGGCTGCAGAAGCGCCGCCCCCGGGGCGACAGGCCGCAGGCGATTTCCACCACCTGGCGCACCCCGCCTTGCTCGATGGCCTCGCGCAGCAGGGCGTCGATCAGCAGGTGGCGCTGCAGCAGGAAACGCTCCACGTCCAGCCCGAAGGCCAGGCGTGCGCCCCAGCTGAGCGGCGTCAGCGCGGCATGGGCGAAACGCCCGAACGGTGTGACGAAGGATTCCTCGGCCAGCTGGTGGCGATACCAGACGTAACCGGTGTAGTGGGCGCTGGGGGTGATATGGGCACTGTCGACGCGGGCGGCTCGGGACATGGCGACGGGCTCTTGTTATCTTGCGTGACGATTCCGACGCCGGGCTTCAGCTTCGGCTCAGCATGGCTTCCGTATAATCGCCAGCCTATTCCCAGCCGGAACCCAGCGACACCCCCATGCCCCGCGATCCCATCCTAAGTTTGCCCTGGCCCGGTGCCCGCCCGCTGACGGACACCTTCTTCGACCGCGACGCCCAGCTGGTGGCTCGGGAACTGCTGGGCAAGGTGATCCGCCACCGCATGGATGGCCTCTGGCTGTCCGCGCGCATCATCGAAACCGAGGCCTACTACCTGGTGGACAAGGGCAGCCACGCCTCCCTCGGCTACACCCACAAGCGCCGGGCGCTGTTCCTCGATGGCGGGCACATCTATATGTACTACGCCCGTGGCGGCGACTCGCTGAACTTCAGCGCCCATGGCGCCGGCAACGCGGTGCTGATCAAGTCCGGCCACCCCTGGGTGGATGCCATCTCCCCCGCCGATGCCCTGGCCGCCATGCAGCGCAACAACCCCGACGCCCAGGGCGGGCCACGCCCGTCCGAGCGCCTCTGCTCGGGGCAGACCCTGCTGTGCAGGGCCCTCGGCCTGAAGGTGCCGGACTGGGACGGCCAGCGCTTCGACTGGCAACGTCTGTTCGTCGAGGACGTCGGCGAACGCCCAACTACCATCATCCAGACCTCACGCCTGGGCATCCCCCACGGCCGTGACGAACACCTGCCCTACCGTTTCGTCGATGCCGGCTATGCCCGCTTCTGCACGCGCAACCCGCTGCGCCGCGGCCAGGTCGAAGGACGCGACTACCAGCTGATCGAGGACATCCACCCATGAGCCAATGGTTCGACCAGGCCACCGCCTGGCTGGGCGCCAACCCGGAGTGGCTGGGCCTGGCCATCTTCCTGATCGCCTGCATCGAGTGCCTGGCCATCGCCGGGATCGTGGTCCCCGGTGTCGCCCTGCTCTTCGCCGTCGGGGTGATGGCGGGCAGCGGTGCCCTGGAACTCTGGGAAACCCTGGCGCTGGCGTATATCGGTGGCCTGCTGGGCGACCTGATCTCCTACGGCCTGGGCCGACGCTTCCACCAGAATATCCGGCGCCTGCCCCTGCTGCGCGATCACCCGGAGTGGATCAGCGGCGCCGAGAACTACTTCCATCGCTACGGCGTCGCCAGCCTGCTGGTGGGCCGCTACATCGGCCCGCTGCGACCCATGCTACCGATGGTGGCGGGCATGCTCGACATGCCCTTCCCGCGCTTCGTCGCGGTGAGCATGCTGGCCGCCGCCGGCTGGGCAGTGGCCTACCTGGTACCCGGCTGGGCCACCGGTGCCGCCCTGCGCCTGCCGCTGCCGGAAGGCTTCTGGGGCGAGGCCGGGGTGGTGATCGTGGTGGTGGCGGCCGTGCTCGGCCTGATCATCCACAGCACCCTGCAGGAAAAGCGCTCGGCCAATCCGCTGGCAGCCGTGCTGTGCCTGGCCGCCCTCGGCGCCATGCTGATCGGCTGGCCGCACCTGCAGGCGCTGGACCAGGGCCTGATGGCGCTGATCCAGGAGCAGCGCAACGCCAGCCTGGACCGGCTGATGGTGCTGATCACCCGCATGGGCGACTTCAGCACCCAACTCCTCGCCGGTGCCCTGCTCGCCGCCCTGCTGCTGGCACTGCGCCAATGGCGCCCGGCCTGCTTCACCATCGGCGCCCTGGTGGCCACGGCACTGGCCAACACCGGCCTCAAGCACCTCTTCGCACGGGCCAGGCCGGAGGTGCTCAGCGAGCCGCTGAGCACCTTCAGCTTCCCCAGCGGCCACAGCTCGGCGGCCTTCGCCTTCTTCCTGGTCCTGGGGATTCTCGCCGGTCGCGGCCAGCCGGGGCGCCTGCGCCTGACCTGGCTGCTGCTGGCCTGCCTGCCAGCCCTGGCCATCGCCCTGTCGCGAGTCTACCTCGGCGTACACTGGCCCACCGACATCATCGCCGGCGCGCTGCTGGCCGGTGGCATCACGGCTGCCGGCCTGGCGCTGATGCAGCGTGCGGCGCCCCTGACGGCCATGAGCCCGCGGGTATGGTTGCTGGTGCTGCCGGCCTGTCTGGCCCTGCTCGGCGGCGTCGCCACCTGGGCGCTGCCGGAAGCCCTGGCGCGCTACAGCTACTAGGCGATGGCTGCCAGGCTCCTGTAGGGGCGAATTCATTTGCACTTGGGAAACCACGTCCTTGGGACGTGGTCATGAGTCATCGGCTCTGCCTGTGACGATTCGAATGTCCGGGCTGGCAGGATGAAGCCGATCCGGTAGGGTGCGCCGTGCGCACCGGCGGTTTGACGTGGTGCCGAAGCCGATCCCGGAATCGGTGCGCGCAGCGCACCCTACGGTCCAGGCCAGGCGAAAGGGGGCGGTCTTGTGCACGGGGGAGGATTCGCCCCCTTCCAGGGGGCCAAAAGCAAGTCCACGTTCTACAAACGTGGATGTTTACTTGTAGGGGCGAATTCATTCGCCAAGCAGGACGCAGTCCTGCCATAGGTTGGTGCGGGCCGCGCAGGTCAGAGCGAAAATACCCAGCCACGGATCAGGCGATGGATTCGCCCTGGAGCTGATCGAGCAGGCCTTGCAGGAAGTCCAGGCGCTCGTCGGGATCGGTCAGGGTCAGCAGGTGCAGCTTTTCCTTCAGGTGAAACGGCAGCAGGTAGGCCAGCTGGTTGGCCAGGGCCTGCTGCCCCTCCACCACACCGCCCATGCCCAGCCCCTGCACCATGGGGTGCTCGGCCAGCGCATTGAGCAGCGCCGCCAGATCGGCGTGCTGCGCCCGCAGCGGCCGCTCGGGCTCATCGACCAGCCACTCCACCTCGGCCAGGGTCAGCTGGTCGCGCAGCACCTCGGCCGAGCTGACATGGAAGCGCCGGCCGCCCTCGACCCGGATACCCAGCAGGCCGTTCGGCCGCTGCTGCCAGTCGCGGATCAATGCCTCGCAACCGATGGCGGCGAAGCGGCTGGCGGCCTCGCCCACTTCCTGGCCCTCGAGGATGCAGACCACGCCGAACCCTTCCCCCTGTTTCATGCAGCGCCCGACCATGTCCAGGTAGCGCGCCTCGAAGATCTGCAGGTCCAGGGTGCAACCCGGGAACAGCACGGTGTTGAGCGGAAACAACGGCAACTTCATGCATCGACCTCAAGCAATCATGGCAACGGCCAGGGGCAGCAGGACCGCGGTGGCGACGCCCATCAGACTCATCGCCAGGGCGGCGAAGGCACCGCACTCCTCACCTTCCTGCAGCGCCCGTGCGGTACCTACGGCATGGGCGGTGAGCCCCAGGGCCATGCCCTGGGCGGCCGGGTGATGAACGCCGCAGCGGCGCAGCAATTCCGGCCCCAGTATGGCGCCGAGCACGCCGGTGATCAGCACGAACACCGCCGCCAGGGCGGCCACGCCGCCGAGCTGCTCGGCCACCAGCATGGCGATGGGCGAGGTCACCGACTTCGGCAGCAGCGTCATCAGCACCATCTGTTCGGTGCCGAACCACCAGCCCAGCAGTGCTACCGACAGCGTAGCGAAGACCCCACCGAACACCAGCGTCAGCAGCGTGGGCCAGAACAGCTGGCGAATCCGCCGCAGGTTGAGAAACAGCGGCACCGCCAGGGCGACGGTGGCCGGGCCGAGGAAGACCGTCAGCAGCTGGGTGCTCTGGCGGTATTCCTGGTAACCGATGCCGAAGGCCAGCAGCACGCCGATCAACAGCAGCATGGACAGCAGCACCGGCTGCAGGAACACCCAGCGGGTCTTCTCGTAAGCGGCCAGCGCCAGCTGGTACGCCGCCAGGGTCATGCCGAAGCCGAACAGGGGATGGTGCACCACCGCATCGACGGCGGCCTGCCAGCTGGCGCTCATGGCTCCTCCCGATGGCGCCCCTGGCGCTCGATGAGTTTCTGCATCAGCCAGCCGCAGAAGACGAAGGTAACCAGCAGGGACAGTACCAGGACGCCGACTATGGCCCAGAAGTCGGCCCAGATGGCCGTGGCGTAGACCATCACGCCCACCGCCGGCGGCACCAGCAGCAACGGCAGGTAGCGCAGCAGGCTGCTGGCGGCCAGGCTCAGCGGCTCGCTCACCTCGCCTCGGGCCAGGAGGTAACAGAACAGCAGCACCAGACCGATGATGGGTCCGGGCAGCATGGACAGGAACAGGGCGTTGAGCCCGCTGCCGATCAGCTGGAACAGCACCAGCCAGGTCAGTCCGCGCAACAGCATGAAAATCTCCATGGGTGAGGCCCGGCCAGGCACGCCTCGGCCGGGACGGGGGCATTATAGGCCCGCCCATAGCCGCGCTATAACCCGCCATTCGCAGGGGCCATTGCACCTTGACCGGTCCACCCAGGCATGTTGATCTACGCCCTGCACGCAAGACGGGGCGGCCGGACCCCGCACCAGAAGAATTATTACAACACTGCATCCACGGAGGATGACGTATGGCGTTCGTACCAGTAGCGGAACTGAAGAACTACGTTGGCAAGGAACTGGGGCACTCGGACTGGGTAACCATTGATCAGCAACGCATCAACCAGTTCGCCGAGTGCACCGAAGACCACCAGTTCATCCACGTCGATCCGGAGCGCGCCAAGCAGACCCCCTTCGGCTCCACCATCGCCCACGGTTTCCTCAGCCTGTCGCTGATTCCCAAGCTGATCGACGGCCTGCTGGTCATGCCCGAAGGCGTGAAGATGGTGGTCAACTACGGCCTCGACACCGTGCGCTTCATCCAGCCGGTGAAGGTGGATTCCCGCGTGCGCCTGGCCGTGAAGGTGATCGACGTCACCGAGAAGAATCCCGGCCAATGGCTGATCAAGGCCCTCTGCACCCTGGAGATCGAAGGCCAGCAGAAGCCCGCCTATATCGCCGAGTCCCTGAGCCTCTGCTTCGTCTGAGCCAGAAGCCGTCCGCCCAAAAAAGCCCGCAATAGCGGGCTTTTTTGCGCCACACTGATGGGCAGATGCCTGCGCAAGGACCCCCGATGAAGCCGCTTCTGCCCCTCACCTTCGCCCTGCTGCTCGCGGCCTGTGGCGAAGGGGAACCCCTGACCCCGCCGGACGCCCGCCTGCCGGATGGCTCCCGCTATCGCGGCGAGTTGGTCGACGGCCTGCTGCAGGGCCCGGGGCGCCTGGACTACAACAACGGCACCTGGTTCGAGGGACAGTTCAAGGACGGCCAACCCGAAGGACAGGGCGAATGGCACGGCCCCAATGGCCTGGTCTATGTCGGCGAATTCCGCGCCGGCCTGTTCCATGGCCAGGGGCGCCTCGCCTATGGCAACGGCACCACCTACGAGGGCGGCTTCGCCCACAATCAGTTCGACGGCGAAGGCACCCTGCGCCAGAGCGGCATCACCTACCGCGGGCAATTCCGCGGCGACAAGTACCATGGTTTCGGCATCCTCGAATGGCCCGACGGCAGCAATCACCAGGGTCTCTTCAGCGCCGGACAGCCGGATGGCGAAGGGGTGCGCACCGACGAGGCCGGCAATCGCTTCAGCGGCCGCTTCCACCGCGGTCAACTGGAAGGCCAGGGCGCCTACCAGGGCGAAGACGGTTCCCACTACATCGGCGAGTTCAAGAACAGCCTGTTCGACGGCAAGGGCCGCTTCAGCAGCGCCGACGGCGACGTCTGGAGCGGCAGGTTCAAGGAAGGCAACCTGGTCGGCCAGGGCGAATTCATCGGTGCCGACGGCAGTCACTACCAGGGTCATTTCAAGCACTGGCGCTACCAGGGCGAAGGCAAGCTGTCCCTGGCCGACGGCAGCCGCTACCAGGGCCACTTCAATGACGGCCTGTACAGCGGCAGCGGCAACCTGACCCAGCCCGGCGGCAAGCGCGAATCCGGTGTCTGGCAGGACGGCACGCGCATCCGCGACGAACAGGGCAAGGCCCTCCCCGACCCGCTGGAGCTCGGCCTGCTGGCCCAGGGCCACCTGCTCGACCAGGCGATCGATGCCGTGCCGGCGTCCACCCCGGCGGTGGAGCTCTACTCCATCGCCCTGGCCGGCGACGGCCGCCAGAGTGTCTTCCTGCGCGAGGCGGACTACGTGTCGAAACTGCTGGCCGACCGCTTCGGCGCCTTCGGCCAGATCACCCTGGTCAACCACCGCGAGCACATGGCCGACCGCCCCCTGGCCACCCGCGAAAGCCTGTCCCGCGCCATCCAGGCCGTCGCCCGACGCAGCGGCCCGGAGGACCTGGTGTTCATCTACCTGACCAGTCACGGCTCGCCGACCCACGAACTGGCCCTGGAACAGCCCGGCCTGCGGTTGGGCCACCTGCCGGCGCAGGAGCTCGCCAACCTGCTCGCACCGCTCAGGGACAGGTACAAGGTGCTGGTGGTCTCCGCCTGCTATTCCGGCGGTTTCATCCCGCCCCTGAAGGATGAGAGGACCCTGATCATGACCGCTGCCCGCTCCGACCGGGTTTCCTTCGGCTGCTCCGAGGAGAACGACTTCACCTACTTCGGCCGCGCATTGTTCGCCGACGCCTTCAGCGAGACCGACGACCTGGAACGGGCCTTCGGTATCGCCAGGGAAAAGGTCGCGGAGCGCGAGAAGGCCGACGACTTCGAAGCCTCGGAGCCGCAGATCTGGGCGCCCAAGGCCGTCACCGCCCGCTGGCGGGCAATGCGCGAGCACCAGGCCGAGCAGGCCCTGACCGCGCAGAGCGAGGCGGGCCCCGACAAAACCGCCCGCAGCCACTAAGCTCAGTTTGTATCAGCGGAGAAACAGCATGCATCTGACGCCCCAGCGCATTCTGCTCGCCGGCGCCACAGGACTCACTGGCGAGCACCTGCTCGACCGACTGCTCAATGAACCCACGGTGGCGCGGGTCCTGGCGCCGACCCGCCGGCCCCTGGCCGAGCACCCGCACCTGGAAAACCCCGTCGGCCCCCTGGTCGAACTGCTGCCACAGTTGCAGGGCCGTATCGACACCGCCTTCTGCTGCCTCGGCAGCACCATCCGCCAGGCCGGTTCCCAGGAAGCCTTCCGCGCCGTCGACCTGGAGATGGTCCTGACCTTCGCCCAGCGCGCCCGTGAACTGGGCGCCCGACACTTCATCGTAGTCAGTGCGATAGGCGCCAATCGCGCCTCTCCGGTCTTCTACAACCGGGTCAAAGGCGAAATGGAAGAGGCCCTGAAAGCCATGGACTGGCCGCAGCTGACCATCGCCCGCCCATCATTGCTGATGGGGCCACGTGGCGAATTCCGCATCGGCGAGCGCCTGGCCGCGCTGTTCATGCGCTGGCTGCCGGGCAAGTACCGCGGCATCGGCGCCTGCACCCTGGCTCGCGCACTCTGGCGCCTGGCGCTGGAGGAGGAAGACGGCGTGCGCATCATCGAGTCGGACGACCTGCGTCGCCTGGGCCGTTGACCAGCGGGGACTGGGCAGGCGTGGAGACAGCGGTTAGCCTTGACGCCCTGCCTCCGGATGCGAGCCCTGCCATGCGTACCCTCACCACCCTGCTCGGCAACAGCCAGAAACTCGATGGCGGCGCCATGTTCGGCAACGCCCCCCGCGCCCTCTGGGAGCGCTGGATGGTCCCGGACGCCGAGCACCGCATCGACCTCGGCTGCCGCGCCCTGCTGGTCCAGGACGACGGTCGCAACATACTGGTCGAAACCGGCATCGGCGCGTTTTTCTCCCCCGAACTCAAGCAGCGTTTCGGCGTCCAGGAAGAACGCCACGTGCTGCTCGACAGCCTGGCCCAGGCCGGCCTGACCGATGCCGATGTGGACATCGTACTGCTCACCCACCTGCACTTCGACCACGCCGGCGGCCTGCTCGCTCCTTGGGAGGATGGCCAGCCGGCGCGCCTGCTGTTCCCCAATGCCCGCTTCGTCACCGGTCGCCGCCAATGGGAACGGGCCTGCAAGCCCCATCCCCGCGACCGCGCTTCCTACATCCCGGAACTGCTCGAACTGCTGGAGAACAGCGGCCGCCTGGAATTGATCGAGGAAGGCGGCAGCAGCGAAAGCCTGGGCAGCGGCTGGCGCTTCCACTGGAGCGACGGACACACGCCCGGCCAACTGCTGCCGGAACTGGACATGCCCGATGGCCCGGTGCTGTTCAGCGGCGACCTGATCCCCGGCGCGCCCTGGGTGCACCTGCCCATCACCATGGGCTACGACCGTTTCCCGGAAGGCCTGATCGAAGAGAAGGAAGCCCTGCTGGCCGACCTGCTGGCGCGCAATGGCCGCCTGGTCTTCACCCACGACCCGGCCATCGCCATGGGCCGCGTGGTGCGCGACGGCAAGGGGCGCTACGGCCTGGCCGACAGCCTGGCGGAAGTACGCGGCCTGGCGGCTTGATGCGCGGTTGACGCCGCGCCATCCACTGCTCAAGGATTCGGATTTTTACAGAGGGATCGCCCATGAGCCTTGAATCGGTACGCGCCTTCCTTGCCGGAAAGGCGCCCGAGATCGACATCATCGAACTGCAGACCAGCACCGCCACCGTGGCCCTGGCCGCCGAGGCCCATGGCGTGGAGCCCGGTCGCATCGCCAAGACCCTGGCCTTCCGCGTCGGCGAGGACGCCGTGCTGGTGGTGGCGCGCGGCGATGCACGCATCGACAACCGCAAGTTCAAGGAAGCCTTCGGCGCCAAGGCCAGGATGCTGGACGCCGAGACGGTGGAAAAGCTGACCAGCCACCCGGTGGGCGGCGTCTGCCCCTTCGGCCTGGCCACCCCGCTGCCGGTCTATTGCGACCGCTCCCTGCAAGCCTTCGACGAGATCCTGCCCGCGGCTGGCGCCATCCACAGTGCGGTACGCATCGCCCCGGACCATCTGGCCGAGCTGGTGGAAGCGCAGTGGGTCGATGTCTGCCAGGAGCTGGCCTGAGGATTGCCTTGGTGTAGGGGCGAATTCATTCGCCAAGGGATGCGCAGCATCCCCCCGCGAATCCAGAAGCCGGCCCTGCGGCCCGGTTGGCGAATGAATTCGCCCCTACAGGTTTCTGCCGACCTCTATACCCACCAGTAACCTCCGGCCGGCGCCATCCACAGTGCGGCGCGCATCGCCCCGGGCCATCTGGCCGAGTTGGTGGACGCACAGTGGGTCGATGTCTGCCAGGAAACGGCCTGGAGGCTGCTCTTGGTGTAGGGGCGAATTCATTCGCCAAGGGATGCGCAGCATCCCCCCGCAGATCCGGGGGCCGGCCCTGCGGCCCGATCGGCGAATGAATTCGCCCCTACAGGTTTCTGCCGCCGGTAACCCCAGCCCTGTAGGGTGGATAGCGCTTTTCTATCCACCATGGGCCACCTGGAGATTGCCGGTGGAAATCCGCCACCGGGATTTCCACCCTACACGGGAAACGACTCAATACCCGCCCGTAACGCCCAGCACCACGCCCAGTTCCGCCGCCACCGCGAAGGGCAGCAGCAGGGTGTCCAGCAGCGCGCTGGCCGGCAGGTCGAGGGCCGGATAGCGCGGCGGTTCCACACCGAAGCGGTCCATGGGGCAGCAGCCGCCGTTCAGGGAATACCAGTCCAGGCGGGTGCCGGAATAGATGATCGGCGCCCCCGGCTTGGCCGCGTTGAGGGTGCCGACGCTGGCGCAGCCCTGCAGCAGGAGCGGCGCCAGCAGGGCCGCGGCCAGTCGTCTAGTCATCGACGCCCTGATGGTGCTCGCCCCAGCGCGGCAGCATGTCCTGGGGGATATCCAGCAGGTTGAGGATGCGCGCCACCACGAAGTCCACCAGGTCGTCGATGGTCTGCGGCTGGTGGTAGAAGCCCGGCGAGGCCGGCACGATGACCGCGCCGAGGTTGGACAGCTTGAGCATGTTCTCCAGGTGGATGCTGGAGTAAGGCGCCTCGCGCGGCACCAGGATCAGTTGGCGGCGCTCCTTCAGGGTCACGTCGGCGGCGCGCTCGATGAGGTTGTTGCAGGCGCCGCTGGCGATCGCCGAGAGGGTCCCGGTGGAACAGGGCACCACCACCATGGCCGCCGGCGCGCCGGAACCGGAGGCCACCGGGGCCATCCAGTCCTCCTTGCCGTAGCAGCGGATCTGCCCGGGCGCGGCACCGGTGTATTCGCTGAGGAAGGCCTGCATCGACTGGGGCTTGGCCGGCAGGGTGACGTCGGTCTCGGTGGCGATCACCAGTTGCGCCGCCTTGGAGATCAGGAAGTGCACCTCGCGGTCTTCCTGGATCAGGCAGTCCAGCAGGCGCAGGCCGTACTGGGCGCCCGAGGCGCCGGTCATCGCCAGGGTAATGCGGGAAGGTCCGCTCATGGCCAGCTCCTCAGTCTTCCAGGGCCTTGGCCAGCTTGCCGTGCAGGCCGCCGAAACCGCCGTTGCTCATGATCACCACCTGGGTGCCGGGGCGGGCCAGCGCCTTGACCTCGGCGATGATGCTCTCCAGCGACGTGCAGACCTGCGCCGGCACCGGGCAGGCCGTGGCGGTCGCCGCCAGGTCCCAGCCGAGGTTCGGCGGCGCGTACCAGAACACCTGGTCGGCCAGCTTCACCGAATCCGGCAGGCCGTCGCGGTGGGCGCCGAGCTTCATGGAGTTGGAGCGCGGCTCGATCACCGCCACCACGGGGGCGTCGCCCACGCGCTTGCGCAGGCCGTCGAGGGTGGTGGCGATGGCGGTGGGGTGGTGGGCGAAGTCGTCAAAGATGGTCACGCCCTTCACCTCGGCCACCTTCTCCATGCGCCGCTTGACGCTCTTGAAGGCGGACAGCGCGGCAACGCCCAGCTCCGGCACCACGCCCACATGGCGGGCGGCGGCCAGGGTGGCCAGGGCGTTGGCCACGTTGTGCTGGCCGGTCAGCTCCCAGTCCACGGTGCCGGCGACCGCGCCTTCGAACAGCACCTCGAAGCGCGAGCCGTCCTCGGCCAGCAGACGCGCCTGCCACTGGCCGCCTTCGCCGGTGGTCTGCACGGGCGTCCAGCAGCCCATCTGCAGCACGCGGGTGATGGCGGTCTCGGCGGTCGGGTGGATGATCAGGCCCTCGCCCGGGATGGTCCGCACCAGGTGGTGGAACTGCCGTTCGATGGCCGCGAGGTCGGGGAAGATGTCCGCGTGGTCGAATTCCAGGTTGTTGAGGATCGCGGTGCGCGGGCGGTAGTGGACGAACTTGGAACGCTTGTCGAAGAAGGCGCTGTCGTACTCGTCGGCCTCCACCACGAAGAAGGGGGTGCCGCCCAGACGCGCGGAGACGCCGAAGTTCTGCGGCACGCCGCCGATCAGGAAGCCCGGGCTCATGCCGGCGTGCTCCAGCACCCAGGCCAGCATGCTGGTGGTGGTGGTCTTGCCGTGGGTACCGGCCACCGCCAGGACCCAGCGGCCCTGCAGCACGTGGTCCGCCAGCCACTGCGGGCCGGAGACGTAGGGCAGACCCTTGTTCAGCACATGCTCCACCGCCGGGTTGCCGCGGGACAGGGCGTTGCCGATCACCACCAGGTCCGGTGCCGGATCCAGGTGGGCGGGCTCATAGCCCTGCATCAGCTCGATGCCCTGGGCCTCCAGCTGGGTGCTCATGGGCGGGTAGACATTGGCGTCGGAGCCGGTGACACGGTGGCCAAGTTCCTTGGCCAGCACCGCCAGCGATCCCATGAAGGTGCCGCAGATGCCGAGGATGTGGATATGCATGGATGACCTCTGAAACGGGCCGCCCCGGCCCGGAAAAAACTTGTCGCAGGTTAGCACAGCGGCCCCGTCCGGCGCCCGGGAGGCCGGCATGGTCTCCCGCCGCCGCCGTTCGACCGCAACCCGGGGCAAAAGGTCGACGCCCCCCTTCCCGCGCCATGACAAATGGCGCTTGCCAAGTACCCGGGCTTGGCAATAGGCTGCACTGGTCTGACCGGTAATACCACAACAACAATTAATGCATTCGCCCCTCACCTCCGCTCCCAGCGGGATCCGGCGAATGCGCCGAACGGAGACCACCCCGATGCTTCTCAAGCTCTGCTCCCGCTCGATATTCCTGCAAGTCGTGATTGGCCTGGCGATCGGCGTCCTCTGCGGCGTCGCGCTCCCCGAACTGTCGTCCCAGCTCAAGCCCCTGGGCGACGCCTTCATCAAACTGATCAAGATGCTCATTGCGCTGATCGTGTTCTGCGTGGTGGTCAACGGCATTTCCGGTGCGGGCGACCTGAAGAAGGTCGGGCGCATCGGCCTGAAGGCGGTGATCTACTTCGAGGTGCTGACCACCATCGCCCTGGTCCTCGGCCTCGCGGTGGCCTACGGCATGGGCCTGGGCGACGGTGCCAACATCGACCTCTCCAGCCTCTCCGGCAAGGACGCCGCGGCCTACACCTCGGGCGGCTCGCACCTCCACGGGCCGGTGGAGTTCATCCTCGGGCTGATCCCCGGTTCGGTGTTCAGCGCCTTCGCCGAGAACAACATCCTCCAGGTGCTGCTGTTCGCCGTGCTGTTCGGCAGCGCCCTGAACCTGGTGGGCGAGCAGGCCAGCGGTGTCTCCAAGCTGATCGGCGAAGTCAGCCACGTGATCTTCCGCATCATGGGCATGATCGTGCGCCTGGCGCCGCTGGGCGTGTTCGGCGCGGTGGCCTTCACCACCAGCCGCTACGGCATCGAATCCCTCAGCCATCTCGGCGCCCTGGTGGCGGTCTTCTATCTCACCTGTGCACTGTTCGTCCTGGTCGTGCTCGGCGGCGTGCTGCGCCTGTGCGGCGTGCCGCTGCTGCCCTTCCTGCGCTACTTCCGCGAGGAACTGCTGATCGTGCTCGGCACCGCCTCGTCCGATGCCGTGCTGCCGCAGGTCATGCGCAAGCTCGAACGCTTAGGCATCCGCAGCTCCACCGTAGGCCTGGTGATCCCCACCGGCTACTCCTTCAACCTCGACGGTTTCTCCATCTACCTGACCCTGGCCGTGGTGTTCATCGCCCACGCCACCGGCACGCCGCTGTCCGTCGGCGACCTGCTGACCATCCTGCTGGTGTCCCTGGTCACCTCCAAGGGCGCCCACGGCATTCCGGGCTCGGCCCTGGTGATCCTCGCCGCCACCCTGACCGCGGTACCGGCCATCCCCGCCGCCGGCCTGGTGCTGGTACTCTCGGTCGACTGGTTCATGGGCATCGGCCGGGCCCTGACCAACCTCATCGGCAACTGCGTCGCCACCGTCACCATCGCCCGCTGGGAAAACGACATCGACCTGCAGCGCGCCCAGGACATGCTCGCCGGCGGCGGCAACGGGCAGGATGACGGCTCCATGCAGCTGCGCACGCAACTGGTCAGACCGGGAAAAACGGATGCCTGACGGCGGCTGGCGCTCCACCCGGGGCGCCGCTTCGTCGAGGGATTCCAAGCATTAGGGAGGTTCAATGTTCTCGTCATCCAAACTGGTCAATTCGATCGTGCAGAAGCTGCTCGAACCCATCGAACAGGGGCAGTGGGCCGCCGGCCAGATGCTGCCGGGGCAGCGTGAACTGGCCGAGCAGCTGGAGATCAGCCGCCCGAGCCTGCGCGAGGCCATCACCGTGCTCGAAACCCTGGGCGTGGTCCGCTCGCTCCCGGGCAAGGGCGTGATGGTGCTGGAGCGCCGCGGCCAGCCCCTGGCCGAGGTGCAAGTGCCGGGCGCCGCCACCACCGGGGACGTGCTGCAACTGCGCTATGCGCTGGAGCCCTTCGTCGTCGGCCTGGTGGCGCAGACGGTGGACGACAACGCCCTCAGCCAGCTGCGCCTGCTGGTGCTGGACATGCGCGAGGCGGTGGAGGATCGCAATCCCACGGCCCTGGCGAGCGCCTACTCGGCCTTTCACCGCAAGCTGGTGGCGATCACCTCCAACCCGATCTTCCTCAGCGTGTCCCGGCAGATCGGCACGGCCCTGGAGCAAAGCGAGGGAAAGGTGCTGCACAGCCCGGAGCATGCCGAGCAGGTGCTCGAGGAACACGAGACCATCCTGCGCGCCATTCGCCGCCATGACAGCGAGCAGGCCAGCCGGGCGATGCGCCAGCACATCCTCAACGAAGGCGTGCGGCTGAACATCGACCTGCGCCTGCCCGAGACCTGACGCGGCGCCCGCGCCGCCCCACGGGGCCCCGGAACAGGGGCCACCCAGTCGACACTTCACGCGATGCGAGGTGGGACCATGCACGACACCAACATCACAACCTCCGCCCCGATCGGCAGAGACCTCCAGGGCCAGACCCGCGCCCCCGGACACCTGGTCTACGAAGCCCTCTACACGGCGATCCTCAACCGCCGCCTGGCCCCCAGCACCCGGCTCAGCAAGGAGACCCTCGGCCGCATCTTCAGCGTCAGCACCGGCACCGTGCAGCGCGCGCTCACCCGCCTGGCCGAGGAAGGCGCAGTGGAACTGGCGCCGAACCAGGTCGCCTCCATCGCCCGCCCCTGCGAGCGGCACGCCCGAGAGCTGCTGGAAGCGCGCCTGATGATCGAGTCCCAGGCCATCCGCCTGATCGGCGACCGCCTCACGCGGGAGCAACTGGACGAACTGCGCGCCATGGTCGAACGCCAGCGGCAGTGCCTGGCCAGCGGCGACCACGCCGGCCTGATCGACCAGGCAAACCGCTTCCACCTGCGCCTGGCCGAGCACTCCGGCAACCCCTGGCTGCCGGACTTCCTCGCCAAGCTGCTGCGCCGTGCCGCGCTGAGCATTGCCCTGAGCCGCAGCCGCGCCTATAGCGAAGCCGCCTGCGACGAACACCAGGCGGTGGTGGACGCCCTGGGAGAAGGCGATGCGGAGCAGGCCAGCGAGCTGATGAAACGGCACCTGACCGGACTCTTCGCCCGGCTGCGCTTCACACCGCCGCCCACGGAAGACCTGCGCGCCGCCTTCCAGGGCAGGCTCGATCCCCTCCAGCGTCGCCGGGCCTAGGCACGGCGTCCGCGGACCGTTTCCAGGAACGCCTCGATGATCCGCCGCGAGCCCTGCTCGCGCAGGCACACCAGGGTCTCGGTCATGCACTGCAGGCAGTCGCGGATCGGCAGCACATGGACGTTGGCGCTGGCCCCCACTTCCGCCGCCGAGACCAGGCCGACGCCCAGGCCCGCGGCGACCATCTCGAAGGTCGCCTCGCGGCCCTCCACCTCGATGGCCGGGCGGATCGACAGCCCCGCGCGCTGCATTTCGTCTTCGAGGATCTGCCGGGTCATGGAACCACGCTCGCGCAGCACCATGGGCATGCCGTCCAGGTCGGCGAGGACGATGGAGTCACGCGCCGCCCAGGGGTGCGAATGGGCGACGAAGGCCACCAGCGGGTCGCTGCTCAGCACCTGAGTGATCAGGCCGTCGTCCTCCACCACCCGCCCGAGCAGGGCGAAATCCGCCTTGTACTCCTGCAGCCGGCGCAGGCACTCGTCGCTGTTGCCGGTGACCAGGCTGACGCGGATGCCCGGATAGCGCTCGCAGAATCGCGCGATGTGCCCCAGCAGGTGCACTGGCGAATCCACCGCCAGGGTCAGGCTGCCGGTTTCCAGGGCCCGCGAGGTGGACAGCAGCTCCTGCGCCTCGGCTTCGGCGGCGAACAGCCGTTGGGTGATGGCCAGCAGGCGCTCACCGAGGTCGGTCAGTTGCACCGAGCGTTTGTTGCGGTTGAACAGCAGGATGCCGAAACGCTCCTCCAGCTTGCGCACCTGGTCGGAAACCGCCGGCTGGCTGAGGAACAGGGCCTCGGCCGCGCGCGTGAAATTGCCGTGCACCGCCACGGCATGGAAGGCCTTGAGCTGGGCCTGGGAAACCGCCATCCGCCATCGCCTCTATAAATAAGCTGAAGTTATTTTTGAAATACTATAAATCGATTTTATTTATTTTTCCGGAATTGGTTCCATCTCTCCACCGCAACGCGCCCTCACCAGAACAACGCTGGAGACGATCATGACCAAAGCCGAATTCCCGACCTCCACCCAGCCGCTGGCCGCCCCCGCCCTGGGCGAGCCCTACCTGCTGACCCCCGGCCCGCTGACCACCTCCAAGGCCACCAAGGAAGCCATGCTGCGCGACTGGGGCTCCTGGGACGGCGCCTTCAACCTGGTGACCGCCGAAGTGCGCCAGGAACTGCTGTCCATGGCCGGCGTGCAGGACGACAGCTTCGCCTGCGTGCCCCTGCAAGGCAGCGGCAGCTTCTCGGTGGAAGCGGCCCTGGCCACCGCCATCCCCCGCGACGGCAAGTGCCTGATCCTGATGAACGGTGCCTACGGCCAGCGCGCCGCCAAGACCCTGGACTACCTGGGCCGCGCCTACCTCACCCTGGACAAGGGCGACTACCTGCCGCCGCAACCGGAGGAAGTGGACGCCCTGCTGCAAGCCAACCCGGACGTGACCAACGTGTTCCTGGTCCACTGCGAGACCAGCTCCGGCATCCTCAACCCGCTGCGCGAGATCGCCGACGTGGTGAAGGCCCATGGCAAGAGCCTGATCGTCGACGCCATGAGCTCCTTCGGCGCCGTGCCGCTGACCGTCAACGAGGTCGCCTTCGACGTGCTGGTGTCCTCGGCCAACAAGTGCATCGAAGGCATCCCCGGCTTCGGCTTCGTGATCATCCGCCGCTCGCTGCTGGAAGCCGCCAAGGGCCGCGCCCACTCCCTGGCCCTGGATATCTACGAACAGTGGATCTACATGGAGCGCACCGGCCAGTGGCGCTTCACCCCGCCGACCCACAGCGTGGTGGCCTTCCGCGCGGCGCTGGAACAGCACGCCGCCGAGGGTGGCGTGCCGGGCCGCCTGGCGCGCTACAGCCGCAACCGCGATGTGCTGGTGGCCGGCATGCGCGAGATGGGCTTCAGGACCCTGCTGGAAGACCGCTGGCTGTCGCCGATCATCACCACCTTCTTCAGCCCGGAACACCCGAACTTCGAGTTCAAGCGCTTCTACGAGGAACTGAAGGCCCGCAGTTTCATCATCTACCCCGGCAAGCTGACCGTCGCCGAGAGCTTCCGCATCGGCTGCATCGGCCAGATCGACGAGCACATCGTCCGCCAGCTGCTGCGCGCCATCGCCGACACCCTGGAGGTGATGGGCGTGGACATGACCGCCTGAGTCGAGAGGCGATCTTTCAGGTCACCCGCCATTCCTGAGCCGGTTCCGCTGCGGGTAGTGGAGCCGGAGGCGCGGTGACCTTTTTCTGAAACATCCCTGTAGTAAACCGACCGCTCGGCCACGCCGGGCAGGAGCCAGGACTAGCGCCGAACCACATCCACACGCCTGACGCCACGGCCGCTGCCATCTGACCAAGGCCGTGCGTTTAGACAGCCCAGCAGCAAAACAACAACAACCTCCCTATTTGCACTGTCCGGCATACCCATACGGGGTCAGAACCATGAACAACAACGCAGGTACCCTGCACAGCGGCTGGAAGTCACTCCAGCGCTGGCGCGTCCAGATCTTCCTCATCACCTGGCTGGCCTACGCCGCCTTCTACTTCACCCGCAAGGCCTTCTCCGTCGCCAAGCTCGGCATCGGCGAAGACCCGAGCTTCGAACTCGACAAGGCCGCGATGGCCAATCTCGATGCCCTCTACCTCACCGCCTACGCCATCGGCCAGTTCACCTGGGGCATCTTCGCCGACCGTTTCGGTCCGCGTGTGGTCGTCCTTGGCGGCCTGGTGATCTCGGCCCTCGCGGCCGTCGCCATGGGCACCTTCGCCACCCTGCCGATCTTCGCCACCTGCATGGTGATCCAGGGCCTGGCCCAGTCCACCGGCTGGTCGGGGCTGTGCAAGAACATCGGCAGCTTCTTCGCCACCGGCGAACGCGGCCGCGTGCTCGGCTACTGGAGCACCTGCTACGCCTTCGGCGGCCTGGTGGCCACGCCGTTCGCCGGCTGGTGGGCCTACGAGGTGTTCCATGACTGGCGCATGTCGTTCATCTCCAGCGCCCTGGTGGTGTTCGCCGTCGCCGTGCTGTTCTTCCTCCTGCAACGCAATCGCCCGCAGGACGTCGGACTGCCGCCCGTGGAAGTGGAAGCCGAGCCGCAGGACCAGCGTGACGCGCCGCGCGAAAGCCACTGGAACGCCCTGCGCAAGGTGCTGAAGAACCGCACCGTGCTGGTGCTGGGCCTGGCCTACTTCCTGCTGAAACCCGCGCGCTACGCCATCCTCCTCTGGGGGCCGGTGATCGTCTACGAACGCATGCCGGCCATTGGCAAGGTCGCCTCGGCCATAGTCCCGACCGCCTTCGAAGTGGCCGGCCTGGTGGGGCCGATCCTGATCGGCTACGCCTCGGACAAGCTGTTCGGCGCCCGCCGCATGCCGGCCTGCGTACTCAGCCTGATCGCCCTTACCGTCTGCCTGGCGCTGTTCGTCCCGGCCATGCAGAGCGGCAGCCTGTACCTGGTGGTCGGCCTGCTGTTCATGATGGGCATGACCCTCTACGGGCCCGACTCGATGATCAGCGGTTCGGCCGCCATCGACTTCGGCACCCAGGATGGCGCCGGCACCGCCGCGGGCTTCGTCAACGGCTGCGGTTCGGTCGGCGCAATCCTCGGCGGCCTGCTGCCGGGCTACTTCGACACCACCACCGTGTTCCTGGTGTTCACCGCCGCGGCGCTGCTGGCCAGCCTGATGCTGGTGCCCTTCTGGAACAGCCGCCCACAAACCCTGAAAGCGCCGGACAGCGTTCCGCTCACCGGTCAACCGGCCCTGGCCGGCGCCAAATCCTGAACTCCGTTACCCCAACTGCAATCCGCTGGAGCCCTCGCCATGCAATACAAGCAACCCACCCAACTCAAAGCTGCCATCCTCGACTGGGCCGGTACCGTCGTCGACTTCGGCTCCTTCGCGCCGACCCAGATCTTCGTCGAAGCCTTCGCCGAGTTCGGCGTCGCCGTCTCCCTGGAAGAAGCCCGCGGCCCCATGGGCATGGGCAAGTGGGACCATATCCGCACCCTCTGCGACATCCCGGCGATCGCCGAACGCTACCGCGCCGCCTTCGGCCGGACCCCGACCGATGATGACGTCACCGCCATCTACGAGCGCTTCATGCCGCTGCAGATCGAGAAGATCGGCCTGCACTCGGCGCTGATCCCCGGCGCCCTGGACGCCATCGCCACCCTGCGCGAAACGGGCCTGAAGATCGGCACCTGCTCCGGCTACCCGGCGGTGGTGATGGCCAAGGTGGTGGAGCTGGCCCGCGAGAACGGCTACCTGCCGGACCACGTGGTGGCCACCGACGAAGTGCCCAACGGCCGCCCGCACCCGGCCCAGGCCCTGGCCAACGTGATCGCCCTGGGCATCGACGACGTGGCCGCCTGCGTGAAGGTGGACGACACCTGGCCGGGCATCCTCGAAGGCCGCAGCGCCGGCATGTGGACCGTGGCGCTGACCTGCTCGGGCAACGCCCTGGGCCTGAGCTACGAGCAATACAAGGCGCTGCCCAAGGACAAGCTGGACCAGGAGCGCGCGCGCATCGGCCAGATCTTCGAAGCCTCCCGCCCGCACTACCTGATCGACACCATCGCCGACCTGCCGGCGGTAATCGACGACATCAACAAGCGCCTGGCTCGCGGCGAGATGCCCCAGTCCAACTGATTGGAAGCGGGGTCTGCCGTCGGCCCCTCCCCCGGCGGGCAGGGATGCCCGCACCTCTGGTGAAAAAGCCCGGCCCCCGCAAAGGGGCCGGGCTTTTTTGTGCCTGGACCGGGATCGGCGGACGCTGTCAGTTGGCGGGCACGGTGATCACCGGCGCCTGCGGCGCAATGCCCGTTTCGGCCAGGGAGAACAGCACGAGGATGAACAGGAATTCCGACTTGGAGCGCATGTCCCGGTCGTCGATCCAGAACCAGTGGTCACGGTAGCGAACCGCTGCATAGGCATCGGCGGGTCGCCCCACGCTCGACTGGATACGTACCAGCGGCTGGTCCCAAGGGCTCGTCGGCGCGGGAAGGGCGGGCATCGGGTTGGCGCGCCCTTGCGCGACGTGCTCGGGGGGTGCCTCGATGGTCGCGGCTATTTCCGCAAAGATTTCCGACATGGAGCGCGTGAGCACGGCGACTTCGGTATCGCTCCTCGGCACCATGCCGAAGGTCAACGTCAGCTCGCTGGCGTCGGGACGCAGCTGGAGGATGTCGCGCACTGCGTGGCTATCCCTGGCGACGCTGTCCGGGACGCCACGGGAAATGATCATCAGTGAATTGTCATCGTCCCCGCGCGGACTGATGCGCATCCCGAGCGCCTCGGACCGCTGGATCCGCCGCAGGGTATCGAGCAACTGATAGAAACGCGGATCAGCGGAACGAATCCTCGTTGGAGATGTGGAGCGGTTGTAGACCCCGTTGATGGCGCGCGTGGTCAATTGGAGTACGCGGTCGACCGGGTAGCCCGCCTGGATCAGGGAAAACACCGCGCCCGGCGACAGCGGGCGCAGCAGGTAGCGCGAGAAGCGTTCCCCGGAGAGCGGCGTGTAGCTGATGGTCGGGCGATCCGTATAGCGGCCGGTGGCGAGCACGGTCTGACTGTCGCCATCGCTGGGAAACCCCGAGAACCAGCTGCTGCCCAGGCTGACCTGGCTTTCGATCGCGCTGGAGCTGATGACCGAAGAGACATCCAGATACACCGGCGCGTCGCCATAGCGCAGCTTGACGATATTGAGCAGCGTCTGCTCCTTCCAGGTGGATGCGAGCACGTCGCCATAATCCGTGCGGTCGCGCTGCACCGAAGCCGGCCCCAATGTGCCGCAGCCGCCCACGCAGCAGGCAGTGGCAAGCACCAGGACCAGGCGGATGTCGTGGAAGGGAAGCCTGCGCTCGAGAACCATGAACTCGCCCCTGTCGATACAGCACTGCCCGGCAGCACCACTGCGCCTCGATCAAGGCCTTCGGGAAATGGACCCGCAGCAGCAGATTCCTTGGGAAGCCTGCCTTGGCGGGCCATGCAAGGTAGGGAAAAGTGTAGCCACGGTTGGGGGCCTGCTGCCGGGCATTTCGGTTTGTCGGGGGCAACGAACCTGTGGGGGCGAATTCATTCGCCAAGGGATGCGCAGCGTCCCCCGACAACCCGAAGGTGGGTCCCTCGGACCGGTTGGCGAATGAATTCGCCCCTACAACTACCCCCGCGTCGCGATCGCATGCTTGCGCAGCTTGCGATACAGGGTGTTGCGGCTGATGCCGAGCTGCTCGGCGGTGCGGGTCATGTGCCAGCGCTGGCTATCCAGGGCGTTGAGCAGGGCCGTGCGCTCGGCATCGTCCAGGGGATTGACCTGCGGCTCGGGCGCGGCCGCTGCGGGTGCCGCGCGCCGCACCTCGCGGGGCAGGTCAGCCAGGCGGATGACGCCATCGTCGCAGAGCGCCGCCAGGGTGCGCAGCACGTTGCGCAGCTGCCGCACATTGCCCGGCCAGTGGTAGTCCAGAAGTACCTGGCGAGCGTCCTCGGCGAGGCAGATGCGCTGCCCCCGCGCCTCCTCCTCCAGCAGGTACTGCAGCAACTCCGGCTTGTCGCTGCGCTCGCGCAGTGGCGGCAGGTCGAGGATCAGGCCATTCAGCCGGTAGAACAGATCCTCACGGAAGCCGCCGGACTGGACCCGCGCCTCCAGCTCGCGGTGGGTGGCGCTGATGATGCGCACATCCACGGGCTGGGGTTCGCCGCCGATTGGGACCACCTGGCGTTCCTCCAGCACCCGCAGCAGGCGGGTCTGCAGGGCCAGGGGCATGTCGCCGATCTCGTCGAGGAACAGGGTGCCGCCGTCGGCCTGCTGCAGCTTGCCGCGCATGCCTTCCTTGCGTGCACCGGTGAAGCTGCCGCCGCGATAGCCGAACAGCTCGCTCTCGATCAGGGTTTCCGGGATGGCCGCGCAGTTCAATGCCACGAACGGCCGTTCGGCGCGGGAGCTGGCCTGGTGCAGGGCACGGGCGAAGGCCTCCTTGCCCGATCCGGTTTCGCCATTGATCAGCAGCGGCACGTCGCGCTCGTAAACCCGCAAGGCGCGGCGGAAGTCGTTCTGCAGGGCCAGGTCGCCCAGACAGATGTCCGGCCGACTGGACTTCACCGCTACTGTTGGGATGGGCTGGGGAATGCCGCGCGGCTGGCCGCGCAGGGCGGCGAACAGGGTGCGGCCATTGCGCGTGCGCAACGGCCAGCTGGTCACCGGCTGCGGGCTGGCGCGCCCCAGCAGGTCGTCCAGGCGGCAGTCGAAGAAGGCTTCCACCGGCTGGCCGATCAGGCGCTCGCGGGGGCTGCCCAGCAGGTTGATGGCGCTCTGGTTCACCGCACTGATCCGCCCTTCCCCGTCGAAGGCCAGCAACCCTTCGCTGAACAGGCCGATGTACTCGGCCTGGAGGTGGAAGCGCAACAGCCACTCGCCCTCGAAGCGGCGCAGGAAATAACAGCTCTCGATCATCTTCGCCGAGAGGTTGACCAGGGCCATGGTGTGGAACTGGCTCTGGCGCGAGACATCGTGTCGCGCGGACGACACATCCAGCACCGCCATCAGGTCGCCCTGGGGATCGAACACCGGGCTGGCGGAGCAGGTCAGGCCGGTGTGGCGGCTGCGGAAGTGTTCGTCCTGGTGGATGGTCAGCGCCTGGCGCTCCACCACGCAGGTGCCGATGCCATTGGTGCCTTCGCTGGACTCGCTCCAGTCGGCGCCGAGCCACAGCCCGGCGCGTTCGAAGGTGGGCCGTTCGGCATGGGCGGTCACGCAATTGAGGATGACCCCGCGGGCATCGGTGAGCAGCACAGCGTGGCCGGCCCCGGAGAGCTGGCGGTAGAGGTTGTTCATCTCGCCATTGGCCACCTCCAGCACCTGCTGCATGCGCTCGCGGCATTCGAGCATGCGCCCGTGCTCCAGCACGGTGGGCGCCACCGGCAGGGCCGGGTCGAGGTGGTAATCCTCCAGGCAGCGCAGCCAGGAGCGAGCGATCGAAGGGTCGGCGGCCGGCCCGCTGGCCTGCGCCTTCCCCTGTGCCAGGGTCATCACCTGTTGGGCGTGACGGCTGAGAGGATTCTGCATTGTTGTTCTTCTCCTGTGCGGACTTCCGGGGAGGCAGCCCTGGCCGTGGAACGGCACCCGCATCGGCGCAGCATCCCCCAAGCACAGGAGCCTTTGCAATGGCCGCCCGACCCGCCGGTCACCTGCTGTGCCAGCCTCGTGACAAAGTGTCACCCTCGACTGTGGCAGCCCTGCAACAGGTGTCGGACAACGCGTCATGCGAGCCCCCACGCAACCGCTCTGGAATGGGACTTCCGGCACCCTGGCCCAGCCCTTGCTCTACGGAGGACATACACCACCCTGCGTTATCTCCAACAAAACAAGAGACAGGAGAAACACCATGCGTTACGCCCAACCCGGTACCCCCGGCGCTGTCGTTTCCTTCAAGTCCCGTTACGGCAACTACATCGGCGGCGAGTTCGTCGCCCCGGTCAAAGGCCAGTACTTCACCAACACCTCGCCGGTGAATGGCCAGCCGATCGCCGAATTTCCCCGTTCCACTGCCGAAGACGTCGAAAAGGCCCTGGACGCCGCCCATGCCGCGGCTGACGCCTGGGGCCGCACCTCGGTCCAGGACCGCTCCAACATCCTGCTGAAGATCGCCGACCGCATCGAGCAGAACCTGGAAGTCCTCGCCGTCACCGAGACCTGGGACAATGGCAAGGCCGTGCGCGAAACCCTCAACGCCGACATCCCGCTGGCCGTCGACCACTTCCGCTACTTCGCCGGCTGCATCCGCGCCCAGGAAGGCGGCGCCGCCGAGATCAACGAAGGCACCGTCGCCTACCACATCCACGAG